>NZ_JAUBSH010000020.1:0-7636 GCF_036704705.1 Microcoleus sp. K1-B1
TTAGGTGATGCCGTAGCGGATGAACTTTCTCTGCCCTTTGATGAGATTTCCTTAGAAATGATTTATCGTGGTCTTTATCATTTTACTATGGCTCATCAAAAAGGTAAGGCAACAGATCCAGTTAAGTATTTTGCCGACCCAAAAAATCGAGATTTAGGTATTGTCAAACAGAAACGAAAACCCAACATAAAGTTAATTGTGGCTCCTTTTCCGGATCTTCAGCGAGGGTCTGACCAGTTTTTTTTCAACAATTCTCTAGAAGCCTCTTGACAAAAGACTTACAGTCTTAACTTGTCACCAATGGGGAATGCTCGGATTATATAATAAACCAGGTAGAGGCAGAAAAGAAACATTTAATTCCGCACAATCAGATCAAATTAGAGATTGGTAAAATTGCAACCAAAACAATTAAAGCAAGTAGTACAAAAAATAAAAAAAGAATGGTCTGTCAATATAAGTACAGAAACAATTAAGAGAATAATAAAAAAAAAGGATGAGTTGGCATAGGATGCGTCGAGGTGTTGGCGGCAAGCCAGACTCCATAGAATACCAGGAAAAAAAAGAAAAGTTGTCAGAATTAAAACAATTAGAAGATGAGGGAAAAATTGATTTATACTATTTGGATGAATCCGGATTTTGTGGCATCCCTTGTGTCCTTTATGGATGGCAAGATATTGGTGAATATTTGTCAATTGATAGTCGTAGAACAAAGCGTTTAAATGTCTTGGGAATCATGAATCGGCAAAACAACCTTCATGCTTATGTTTCAGAGCAGACTATTAATTCGCTCTGTAATCATCGCCTGCATAGATACTTTCTTGGCTGTGGTGGAGCGGCCAACCGTTATTGTAGTAGATCAAGCTTCTATTCATACTAGCAATGCCATTTTCGAGAAAATTGAAGAATGGAAAAAACGCGGTTTAACTATATTTGAATTGCCTACTTATTCACCTGAATTGAATTGAATTTAATTGAGATTTTGTGGCGGTTTATCAAATATCAATGGCTCGAAATAGATGCCTACTCTAGCTGGCAATCTCTTGTTTCATCTGTAGAAAAAATTTTTAAAGAATTTGGAGATAATTATGTAATTAATTTTGCTTAACTACTTAAACCTCGTCTCGGTAATTAACTGTGGATAAGTTTAGCAAACTATTTGGTACTTAAGTCCGACTCTTTTGCTGTCTGAGTTCCGTCTTAATTCGGAGAGATATCCGATCGACCAAATAGTTGGGTTTCACCTCGACCTCTAAATACTTTACCCGAGTTCACGTCCTACCTAGTTTTGATTGTAAATTTACAATTGTGCTGTTTGCAGGTGAGTCCCTCCAGCTTGTGTCAGATACAGTCTTGAAGGCAAAGGCACTCTCATCATCTTGGTTTTTTTCCCGAACCATCGCACTGCACCCCATATTTTTGCACCTCAAAGCGGTTTCTGCGTAAGTCATCACATAATTTACTTGCTCGATCGCACACTGCACCTATACAATAATGTTGTTAGCGATTTTTGAGTTGGGTGCGTAACTCAGTTGGATAGAGTAGCTGCCTTCTAAGCAGCGAGCCGCAGGTTCAAGTCCTGCCGTACCCGTTACATAAAACCTAATAGCATCAATGCTTTGAGCCGTTCTTTACCGAAAAGTAGAGAGCGGCTCAAACCTTATTTGTTTCGCATTTGTTTCGCATTTGTTTCGCACAACAAATGCGAAACACTGCCTATCTGGGTCAGGTGGTATCCCGGCATCCTTTCTGCAGATACTGGTCAACTCTCCGGGCCCAATATTTCCAAAACCGCCTCCATATCTGCCAAGTCCGCTCTGGATTTTTTGCGCCGCGCTTTCAACTGGTTGAGCAAGTCGGCCGGCTCTGGAAATTCTGCGACGGTCGGAGCGGAGTTTTTAATTCCCTCCCGATCGCGCCGCGCTTCCTTGAGCTCTTGCTCCAACATCTGAACCTTCAGCCCTAAATCGCCGTTGCGCTCGTGTAACTGATTCAGTTCTGCATCCCATTCTGAAAGTTGCTTGTTGGCCGCTTTCAATTCCTGCCTGAGTGATTCATCGTTGCCATCACTCAGGCACTCAATTTTCCCAGCCGTTCCTCAATGGCGGCCATCCGCTCCATCACGGGGTCAAGGCGATCGGCTACAGCCTTGTCTACAGCGTCTACAATATTTGTAGACGCGACGCTATCATTGCTTCGTGTAGACAAATCTGTAGACGCTGTAGACAGCGCGTTAGTGTCACTTGGTGTAGACACTGTAGACGTGCCTGATACTTCCTTGAGAATGCGTTGTGCAGCTTGACTAACCGACTCCCCCTCTAGTTTTTGAGCTTCTATCCAGTTCAGGAAGTGACCGGAAGCCCTGAACGATACGACTTGACTTTGACTCATTGTAGACACCTGTATACAGTATTTGTCTACAATAACTGACAACTGTCTACACTGTCAACACATTGTCTACAAAACTTGTAGACACAAAAATCCCCTAATTAAGGGGATAGAGATTGGGCCGTCAGTTGTCAGGCAGCGGCTAAATTTTCCGCAGGTCACAGAACAGCATTGAGATTATCCGGCCGCCCTTGTGTTTTTCGCGCTCTTGCCAGTCAACCTTGCAACTGATGCTTGTATGAATCTCAACGATGCGACCGTGCCAGTTGTAGCTAGAGTCCTCTGGCTTGTTGCCAGCCACTTTGTCTCCGACTCTGAATGCTTTGAGCGGGTCGGAGCAAGGGACGCCCGTGAGTAGTTCTGTCAGTTTTTGCTTGTCGGAGTCCGAAAGTTTAGAGAAAGAATTGCAAAAGTCTAACAAAGTTGGGTTTATTGCTTCAGATGCTTCAGAAGCCTTCTGTATGGGGATTGTTGCTTCAGAAACTGCTTCAGACACTGCTTCAGACAAAGTTGCTTTCTGAAGCAGTTCTGAAGCAGTTTTAACGGCAGAATGGGATTCTGAAGCTTCTGAAGCAGTTTTTCTACTTTCTGTTTTCTGTTTGCAGATGCCCAAAAAATAAAAGCTGCCCATGACTTGCCCCTCTAATTGCGCCTCGGTGTGTCGATGTTTCTCCAGCTTAGGGAAAATCTCACAAAGTCGAGCGTACAACTGGTTGATAGCCTTCACTGGCTTATCCCACTGGTTAGGTAAATCATTCCAAACCAGCTTCTCCTTGCCCTTCTCGTTCCACTCAATCTCAAGTATCCCCGCCTCTTGATACCACTCTTGTAACTTGTTCCATAAGTCTTTGGCATAAACGCGATCGCCCTTGCCAGATTCATACCCCAAGTCCCTCACAAACTGCCACAAGTGCCGGCTTTCCTCTTGAGCTTCCCGCATAGCCTCACGGGTTGCCTTGTAGTCAATCCCCTCTTTCAGTAGCAGTGGCAACCGCTCCAACATCTTGTTGAGCATCGCCGGTGCAATCCGTTCAAGGATAAAGTTCTCATCATCCTTAAAACGCGGGTCAGCCTCCAATTCACCCTGAGACGGGTCAGCGTTGTGCTTGTAAGTTTTCTCGAAACTTAGGATGCTGTAGCGGTCATCAATGGCGGCCGTCCCCCCGGTGATAGACGGTAGTTTGTTGCAGTTGGCTAAAAAGATGGCTGCAGGTTTGTACTCATAACCATCCTTGCCCTTGCGTTCAATATCAAGAATGTCGCCTGTAATCAACTGTTTAAGACTCTGGATGGTGTCGAGGTCTATTTTTCCAGTATTCTCGGAAGCCCAATTGCAAATACTTCCTTCAATTCCTGCCAGAGAAAACTTGCGGCCATTGTCATAGGATTTGAAGTCTGACAGTGACTTCCCGGTCATCCCCCGCCCAAAGACAGCGGACAACACAGCCCGCAATGTATCCTTACCGTTAGACCCTTCGCCGTGGCACAGCAAACCTTTAACGCCCCGTCCCGTCAGCTTGGAGCGGACAAGCTTCAAATTCAACGCAGCAGCAGCAGTCCGCAAAAATACCTCACGCTGCGACGGCTCCAAGCATTCCAAAAGGCGATCGCAATCAGTCGGGTCAATATCGGGGTCATACTTGCAGCCGACATAGGTATAGACCTGGTTAGGGTCATGTGGCACAAGCGAGTGAGAGCCGTCAGGATTAATCTTTACCACCCCTTCAGAAGAGTTCAATCCATCAGGATTGATGGTGTTGGGGTCTACGGCCACAGCTAAGAGCATATAGCTGTAGACCTCGTTGACGCTGGCAGAGTTAGCCCGATTGCAGCGGTACTTCCCTTTTACAAATTCAGAGTAAGTGCTCAACCAATCAAGAATGCGGCGCTTCTCGGTAGCTTCCGATCGCAACTCATAATGAGTCCCGGTGAACTCAAAAAGCTGTCCTGCTATGGATACCCAGGGCGTGTCAGAGTACAGCGCATCCACAGCTTTCTGCACGTAGTTTTGCTCTGGAGTCGGTGCAGTATCTGGGATGTAGTCGTTTGCACTACTGTCATACTTCTGGCATACTACTTCTTCTCGCGTGCGCGGGTGAGAAGTTAGAGAAATAGGAGTAATTGATTCCGCTGCAACGTTATTGACTGCTTCCTCTACCAGTCGGATAAATTCCTCACTATCTATGGCTTCCAAGATTTCTCGGATGTCTCCCGCCTCTGGAATATCTGGATAGATGACACGTGGGTCAACAACCACACAAGGGAACTGGATGTGACGGGCAACCAGCCAAACTTCTTGACCCTTCTTGATACCTGCGTCATCGTTATCGCGCAACACTGCAACACTGACGTTTTTGCCTGTCGCTTGCAGAGTTTCGAGCATTATCTGAATTTCGGGATGGTTCCAATTGGAGCCTTGCAGTGTTAGTCCTGTAAGACCGATACTTCTGGCACGGTCTACATTGTCTTCCCCTTCAAGCATCGGAACGAGGACGGGTTCACCATCGGGTAGTGCTTCTAGTAGTTCGACAACTTCATCAATCCGATATGCTGGCCAGCGAGTATCGCCCTTGCTCCAGACTTCCTTGCCACTAGGGTCGATGTGAATTTGGCGGCAGGTTTTGTCGCGTCCCTTTGGTTTACTTGCATCGGGCCAATCAAACCGCAAAACCTTTTGAGTGTCGCTGTAGGCGTAGGTGATTTGTGTGGCACTGTCTGGAACGCCTTTAGGAAAGTATTTAGGTTGTTCGGTGCGAGGTGGTTTTCCGGGTACGGGTAATCTCAGAAGTTTCGCGCCGATCGGAACTGGTACGGGTCGGTATTCCTTCTTTTTGGCTTTTGGCTTCTTTGCCTGTGATGCGGGCTGGTCCTCTTCGCGCTCTGCCAAAAATTCAGCCAGTGGTCGGATAGCTTCCCGGATGTCAACGGTTGAGCAAGCGTTCGTCCAGCATTGGTACTTGCCGTTCTTGGAGTTAACCCCTAAGCTATGACCTTCACAAACAGGGCAAATATAGTAATTTTTGGCTTTGCCTGGTTCCAGTTTGTCGAGATGGTCGCGGATGTCGAATTTTTTGGGGGTGCTTGAAGTTTGCTCGTTATCTGGAGTAGAATTGTCGTACATGAATTTAACTCGCCTAAAGCGAGTTTGAGGCAAAAGCCGTTCTTCCAGTCGCCAAAACTTAGAGAGAGCGGTTTTTTGCTGTGTGTATAGTTTTAAGCCATTAGAGAGTATAGGCGACTGGCTTGAGTCGCCTATCCTTGATTGCCGTTTGAGGGTAGACAGAAATATTGTGGCAGGGAGCTCCGGCTATCAGCGACGCTACGCTCAATCCCTTGCCTGCGATTTTCCCTTACTCCCACCATTGCGTCGCGAACCTTGGTATCACTTGGGGAAAATCGCTTGCACTTATTGTAGCAGCGAGTGCTAAAGCGCTGATATTTAGCTTCAGCATTAAGGAACATAAGGGAGCGTGTTGTGTACGCCAACCTTATAGGGTTGGTTTTTGGTGTACATATTTTGGTGTTGTGGAGTGTGCAGTAACCTTATAGGGTTACATTTCGGTGTGCACATTTTGGGAGTGTGTTGTGGTGGACAACCCTATAGGGTTGGCTTTTAGTGTGCATTTTGAAACTCTTACGTGCTAAGCGTTTGAGGATATTTTGTACACTTGAACCCTATAGGTTTCGATTTTGGTGTGCAGTTTGTAGCTACTCCCCCTCAAATTGGCTAAGTAGATTTTGAAGTTTCACCTTGCCTTCTGAGAATTTACGTCCTCCCATTTTGAGCACATTCTCAACAATCCAAGTCACAGACTTACCCGATTTCATTGACTTACAAACTTCCAAGTATATAGGGTAATCAGGAGAATCGGAATCGGAAGCGGTTTCCTGTAAGTCGCTGCTGTATATAGCTTCCAGCGCTTGCCGATTCGCTTCCACGTCAACGCCAGGGGAAGTCAGGATAAGTTCAGCTTCCTGCTGTCTTTGCTGCTGTGAAACGTAGACACTGGTACTGATTTCATCCTCAACATCTGCCTTAATGGCTCTCAGTTTTAACTCCTCAATTTCTGCCTCGGCAACCAATTGACGGGCGATATTTCCAGCGGTAACAGCACAAGCAATTGCAGCACACAAGCTGACACCTTGCACCGCTTTGTGAGTGTCTAGCTTTTTGTCTAGTGCTGCTAGTGGAACCAGCCACAGCACGACAGAGGACGCACTCAATACAAACAGTTTTAGCTGCATAGAAACACCCCCAAACCAATCAGCAGCATCGCCAAACCGCCGATTAAAACTGCTTGTAAATCAGCCACTGAAATCTTAAGTAATTTACTCAGGGAATAGTCAAGTAACCAACTCAACCCCCAGGCAATCGCAATCGCTGCTAACAGGAATAAAACGGCTTTCATTGCCATTGGATGCAGACTCGCTATCCACCCCAAAAGGGAGAAAGCGACGCACCCAGCAACGAAATAATTTGCCAAATACATCGCTTTCATTTAGTCAGTCCCTCCCGTGAGTTTTGCCTTAATCGCATCAATCCGAGTGCGGGCATCGCTGTCAGCTTTGTCAATCCCTAAACCCAGTCGCGCATAGCCGGGACGCAAACTGTGCAAGTGCTTAGCTAGTCGAGTGTCTGAGCGTTTTTTACCCAGTTCATTATCAGCCACAACACCCTCATATTTGCGGTGTTCTTTATGAACTGTTTTGTCTGCAACTTCAATTTTTCCTAGTGCTTTGTAAGCGCGTTTAGACTGTCTTGCACCGTCTGTTTTATCCTTTGCCAAATCCTTCATTGCATCCGCTTCTTCTTTCGTGAAATAGCGCGGTGCTGGCACAACTGGAACGCTACGAACTGAGTCAAAGTTACCAGGATTTAACGGTGTGATAACGCTTGCGTCGGTGCTTGCCAGAACTTTTGATTTGTCAATAGCGTGTCCGCCGTCGTTACTGGCAGTGAGTTTTCCAGCATCAGAATTACCGCCAAAAAGGCGTAGTTGTAAGCTCATAATTTTGTCCCGATTTGAATGTTGATGCGAACTGGGGAGGGGAATAAATTCAAGGGATTGATTTGTCGCCACATAGACATTGCCAGCACAAACACCCCCGCCGATGCGAGTACGAGTGCGATGAGTTGAGAAAAGTCAACCCAGTCTAAAAAGCTGGTGGAATTCTGGCGGGTGAAGCCACACACAGGGAATGAACCGTCGTTAGTCCAATTTAGGGTGTCTACAGTGTCTACATTCACTGT
>NZ_JAUBSH010000020.1:7736-89325 GCF_036704705.1 Microcoleus sp. K1-B1
GTCAAGCGGTTCAGGCGTTGTGCATACAGTGTCTAGCGGTATGTCTAGCACTATGTCTACATTCACTGTGTCAAGCGGTTCAGGCGTTGTGCATACAGTGTCTAGCGGTATGTCTAGCACTATGTCTACATTCACTGTGTCAAGCGATTCGCCGTCAACCAGGTACAGTTCTAGCAGCGATTCCCACGTAGCAGTTTTGCTAAGCTTCCCGAACTGCTTGGCGTCTTCATTGGTGAATCCACGGTCATAGGCGATCGCCTTTAATTGGTCAATGCGACGGTAGCTGACAGTAGGTTTAGTCATGGCTGACAAGCCTCAATCCGCTAGCCATAGTCGGCTCGCCATCGTAGCAGGGGTACAAGTAATCAAGCCCGCTAGTGGTATGCGTCCAACGTACAAAGTAGACCCAAGTGTTTGCAGCCAAACCGGATTCAGATTCTGGCAGCCACCGCATACCAAGAATTTCACTAAAATCAGTAGCAGAGTCGGGAGCATCCTCGTCATCGTCATCAACCCAGTCGCTAGCTATCAAGTCGCCAATATTGAACGCTGGGGAGGGATAACTTTTAGATAAGGTGACAGGCTGAATACGCGGCACAAAAAACAGCAAAGCGGCCGATGCGATTTTCTGCAATAACTCGCGACGGGGAAACATTAAGAGTTGCGATCGTCCGTTAGGACAATCGGCTGAAAGTGGCATAATTTATAGGCTCCAAACGTAATAACTCTACGGTTTGGGGAAGTCGTGGTTTGGCTAGCATTGCAAGTGCTCGTCAACCGCGCAACAATCTTCCTTAGTTACTCACGATTGCAGACTTACACTTCCTTGTCAACACAGGAACTGTAAAGTTTTATGTCCCAAAAGTTGCCCCTAGAATCAACATCCTAACAGCATCAAAGCGGGCGTAAATGCTCCAAAATCTTGTTATCTAAATAATGGGAATTAATAATACTTTCCGACGTATCACACCAGCGAGCAATTACCGCAGATGGGATACCTTGCGCCAATTGTTCGCTAATAAAAGTATCCCGACAAGAATATGGAGTAGTAGGTTTGTAACCAGGTTCCCGCGTCTTGTCAGTGATAGGTACAACTATCTTGTGCCAAGCTCTTTGAGAAAAATTACTGTAGTTAATTGCCTCCCCAGTTGGAGAAGAAAAAACCAATTCTTTAGAGTCAAACTGTTGCGGTCTAATTGACACTAAAAACCCTTTCAACTCATTATTGCAAGGGAATTTTCGGTGTTTGTTATTTTTACTGCCCTTGCTCTCAACAGCTTTCCCTTCAATGAACTGAATACTGCCGTTGAACAAAACGTAAGAACAGTCTGGCGAGACATTCCCCCAAGTCAAACCAATAGCTTCGCTAGGACGGCAACCCGTTAAAAACCAAAATTTTACGAGTGGGTAGTATGTGTTGTAACAGTGTCCGGGCTTATTTGTGTGAGACTCAAAAGCTTGTAACACCAACAACTTTTCTTCAGTGATAAAAGCATTAGGAGTGGGGTCATTCTGCCAGTTGTACTTAGGTAAATCATTAGCCATATCTTTGTAGGGGCTAACAGGCAAAGTAATTAACCTGTGCTTGATACCCCAACTAACAGCAGCATTTAAGTGGGTGAGAATACGCTTGGTCATGTCCCCCGTTGTTGTCTCTAAAAGGACTTCGCGAACTTCTAGCGCTTGCAGAATATCCGAAGGACACTTGGCTATGTGTCGCCCCAACGTAGTCTGCAAGTAGTGCAAAGACTTTGGCTTGAGCGCACCCTGCTTGTAGTTTAAATATTTGTCCCACAACTCTTGTAGCGTCAGACTTGTTGCCCCAAATTTAGCCTGTACCAGGTTACTGCTGTGTTTGTGGGGTTGGACAGGCTTGTATTTGCTTAAATCATTTGGGTCAAACATTCCTGTAAGGATGTCAAGCTCAATCTGCTTAGCCTTGCATTCTGCGATCGCCCGGTTTTCCAAAGTATCCGGCAAACCCATGCACACAAACTTATTTTTACCCCCGTAAAGCTCGCGAGGTAAATGAAGGCGTAGCAGACCTCGGCTTACCATCACCCCTACAGTCCCTTTTTTCCGACGCTGAGATTTGTTTGCTTGCATGGTTAGGTCATTAACTCTGCACACCTACAGTACCAAATTGTTTCGCATTTGTTTCGCATTTGTTTCGCATTTGTTTCGCATTTTGCATGACAAAAAACTAAGAAGCTTACGCACAGGGTGATACAATAATTTGACGCTACTGCCTTCTAAGCAGCGAGTCGCAGGTTCAAGTCCTGCCGTACCCGTTAACAAAACCTAATAACATCAATGCTTTGAGCCGTTCTTTACCGAAAAGGAGAGAGCTGCTGAGATCTTATTTGCTTAGCATTTGTTTTGGATGCCCGAATCCGAAACAAATCCTTAAAAAAGCCCCGCCTGCCAAACCCGGGCCAATCTTCCCGCTTCTGGCCGATCGACACTGATACCCTTCTGAGTATAGGTTTGCCACAGCCGATGTGGTATCATAAAAAATCTATTGTGTCAATAGCCTAGCTCCTGTGATGTTCAAACAGCACCAACAGCAGGTTGTGGGCCGAGTAGCCCTCAGAGGTTATCCTTAGTAATCAGGCTAGTTTCCGACAGGTTTGGATATGTTCCCAACAACTCTATTTAATGTTCCCCAAAATTTAATGCTATTACTCGACCGCAGCGCGATCGACCGATTAAAGCCCCTATTGGCGCAAACAACCGGAATGCCTATAGTTGCATCGGAAAATACGGCAACAATTGCGCTCGTATTGGTTGCTCTGGGAATTCTGGGTTGGGGATTTTATCGCGCCAGACCTTTTGGCAAACTGGGAATTTTGGCTTGGTTGCAGTCTGTTGCGCTGATGAGTCCCTGGCTGCTGTTCTTTGGTTTGTTCGCCGCCGGAATTTACCTCAATCTAGTGGCCGTATTGTTGCTGCTAGTGGCATCGACGGGATTGTACATTTATCTGGGCCGGCAATTGCGTAAGGCTGCATCCGATGCAGTGCTGCCGCGGCCGGATGCTGCTGAGGTAAAGTCCCAAAGCGATGCTTTCTCTGCCCCTGAGTCGCAGCGAACACCAGGGCCAGAAACCATTAAAATCGTCACCTCGTCGCCTGCGAATAATGAATCAGAAATAATTCCCGTTCCAGTGGAAGACCTCAAGGCAATTAAAGGCATCTTTGGAATTGATACTTTCTTTGCCACAGAAACGATTCCCTATCAAGATGGGGTAATTCTCAAAGGCAATCTCCGGGGAGACCCAGAACAAGTACACTCACGTTTGACGGCAAGTTTGGCAGAAAGATTAAACGATCGCTACCGCCTATTTTTAGTAGAAAATCAGGACGACAAGCCCGTAGTTATTATCTTGCCCAGCACCAACGACCCGCAGCCAACAACCGTGTCTCAAAAAATCCTAGCAGTCGTGCTGCTGCTGGCAACAATTGCTACTAGCTTAGAGACAGGCGGTTTGCTGCTAGGTTTCGATTTCTTTAACTCGCCGGCTAGATATCTAGAAGTTCTGCCAATTGCAGCCGGAATTTGGGCGGTTTTAGGCTCTGGGGAAATTGCTCGCCGAGTGCTGGCAAATCGGTACAAGGTTGGCTTGAGTTGGCCATTTTTTATACCAACTTTGCAGATAGGTTGTTTTGGAGCGATCGACCGTTTTGAGTCGCTGCTGCCCAACCGTAAAGTTTTGTTTGACATCGCTTTTGCCGGGTCAGCGGCTGGGGGAATAGTTTCTGTGCTAATGCTGGTAACGGGTTTGCTGCTGTCTCACCCGGGCAGTTTGTTTCAAATTCCCGCAGAATTTTTCAAGGGCTCGGTTTTGGTGGGAACTTTGGCAAAAGTGGTTTTGGGTTCGGCGTTGCAGCAGCAGATTGTTGACGTTCACCCGCTGGTAGTTATCGGTTGGTTGGGCTTGGTAATAACGGCGATTAATTTGATGCCGGCGGGACAGTTGGACGGGGGTAGAATCGTGCAAGCCATCTACGGTCGGAAAATAGCCAGTCGCACTACTTTGGCGACTTTTGTGGTGCTGGCCATCGTTTCTTTAGGTAATCCTTTAGCTCTGTATTGGGCGATCGTGATTCTGATTTTACAGCGGAATTTGGAGCGGCCGAGCCTCAACGAGCTGACTGAGCCTGACGACGCTCGCGCGGCTTTGGGTTTGCTAGCTTTGTTCTTGATGATTGCTGCGCTGTTGCCGTTGACTCCGGCTTTGGCTGGCCGTCTGGGAATCGGGAACTAGCGTAGCCGGGCATCTTTGGTAATAGGCTCTTTGGTTGCGGTAAATTAGTGGAATATAGGAATTGAGCGATCAAACTGGGAACTGAAGGGCGATCGGGTTCCTAACTACTAATTTCCAATTAAGAGCCCCGCCCTGGGCAATTTATCTATTACCAAAAGTTGATTTTTTTATAACCCAAAATTTGTTTAAACTTGATCAATTAAGTTTAAATAACTTATCTGAGCCTATAGGATAAAGTCATGGCTAATCAACTTCCTCCTGTATTGGTAACTTTTGATGCAGATGTTTTAATGACTGGCAGAACCCAAGTGTGGCAAGAATATTCCAAGGTGGGAACTTGCTATATCCCGGAAGTAGTGTACGACGAAATAGATCGTCTGACAGGGCAAGCGGTGGAAAAAGCTCAAGAGCAAGTAGCTAGAGAGTTTATGCGATTTTTTGCCGACAGTGGCTGGATTGCAACTGACGCTCAGGAAACACACCGAGCTCTCGAACCTTCGATCAAAAATCAAAGCAAGCCAGCAATGCTGGTAGTGGCGACGGCTCAGTGCGTTTACGGTTTGGCGACCGAACACCCGGACGCATTGGTTATTTTTGTGTCAAACAGCCAGCCTCTGCTGAAGCGGCTGGCTTCTGTAGGCGCTACGAATCTCTGCGGGATTACCGGGGCGATGCTGTTAAATTGGGCGAGGAAAGGGGAACGCCCGCCGGCGGCGACTCAGCAATTGCAAAGTTTGATGCGTACCCTCGCCGAACGCAAATCGGCTCAGCGCCCTAACAGCAGAATTCAGGATGCTGCTGTGGGCCAAACGGGGGCTTCTGCTAGCAAGTTAACGGGAATCCGCGGCGCTTCTGAGCTAAAATCGCCCAGCAGTTTTACTAAAACTAATAAAACGGGTGTGACTCAGAAGCGCAGTGCGAGTTCGCGTCCCAAAACGCCAGGGCGCAATCGCGAGGAGTCGATAGATTACGAGCCGGCTGTATATCGCATGAAACATATTACACCTCCGAAAAAAAGGAACAGCGGTTTTCTGTCTACTGTGTTCAATTTTTTGGGAGCGTTATTTTTCTTGACGGTAGCGGTAGGTATTTTGTGGCGAGTGTTCGATGTTAGGGGTTTTAGAAAGACTTTTGTGCCGGCTCTACCACAGCCTGTGCAACAATTTGTTAAGTCGATCGACCCTAAAAAATAATCTGGTTTTCTGAAAATTTCACCTTCAGATACGGCTGACTTGTGCCTTCGGTCATCGTTAATCTTGCACCTTGGGAAACTGGGATAGCACGCTTGGTTCACAAATTAGTTCCCTCCCGTAAATATAGCGGTAAGGTTCTTGTGGCGCACCCTACGGTTAGAATTTCTGGCCTTAGTCCGCTGGGAATTTTCAACGGCTACTATCACAACAGAAGATGAACGCTTCACCTTAGTACTCTAAAAATCCATCGCCATGTTGAACGGGAACGAAATAATTAGTGGATTAGCACTGGCTTTTGCGGGTTTTGCTTATGCTTTAGTATTTTTTGTTCTTCTTCCCTTCAGACAGTACGATTATGGAGCACCGCTTGGGGCAATAGCAATGGCGATCGCCCTTACTGTAGCAATGAATTGGCTACTATGTGCATCGTTGCTAAGTGGGTGGAGTTGGGTGGCTGCATTATTTGGTTTTCAGGTAGCCCTGATGTTTTTTGGTAGCGTGTTTCTGGAAGATGGGCTGTACCTGCCAAATTTGTTGTTTTTTGGAACTATGATCGTAGGATATGTGAGCGTTTATACCAGTTTTTCACAACAAAAAACACTGGTAATTGTGGGTTTATGTACAGTATTTTTCCTAGCTTCAATGTACTTCTCTTTGATTGGCGGCTATGTGCTCAAGGGCAAAAACCCGTTTCAGGGTTCTTCTACCCAGATGCTGCCGCTGTTGAATCAAAGGGTAGAAATTATCACCGACAATCCCAAACAATTGTATTTGAATGGCAAAACTGGCGAACTCACGCATATTGACCGTTATGAGGTGACAGTGAAACTCGATTCTGGAGGAGATGAGACATTGATGTGGCCCTATGTCAATGTTTGGTGGCAGGATATTAAGGCTGCTAGCGAACAGAAATCGCAGTAATTTACATGATAAATTCCATAGTTAAACAGGCGGATGTAAATAACCTCAGACCCATAAACATAAATAAATTTCTCTCTTTCTCTTATATTTTCGCTGTATCTTCTCTGTGCATCAAGAGCGCCAAGAGCGGTTCATTCACTCTTTAAAGCTGGTGCTGTCCCTTCCACAGGTCGAATAATGACCTGTTTATTAGTAGATCGTTGCTGAAAAAGTGCCTTGAGTGCCAAGTCAAGATTTTCTGCCATGACGATGCGGTTTTCGTAGGCAGCAATAACTCTGATTAAAGTCGGTAAACTATTGCGTTCGGCTTCTAAGTAAAGAGGTTCCACATACAGTAAAGATTGTTCAATGGGAATTACTAATAAGTTTCCTTGAATGGCTTTTGAACCCTGGCGATTCCAGAGAGATATTTGTTCGGAAATAACCGGATCTTGGTTAATTAAAGCTTCTATTTGTTCCGGGCCGTAAACTAATCGCTGTTTGGGGAATAAATACAGCAGCAATTTTCCGTACTCGCTACCATCCGATCGCCCTGCAATCCAAGCAATTAAATTGTTACGACTTACTGGTGTAAATGGAAGCAGCAAAATAAATTCTTCGGCTTTTTCAGTTGGCAGCTTCGTAATCAAATAATACGGTGCTACGGGCTGCTGTTCGCTGCCATAAATTTCATTGGGAACTCGCCACAAATCCTCCCGATTGTAAAATACTTGGGGGTCTTCCATATGATAAGTTAGCAAGCGTTCTGATTGAATGCTCAACAAATCTACTGGATATCTGATATGTTTGCGGAGAGCCGGAGGCATTTTGTCAAGGGGTTTGAAGAGTCCGGGAAAGATAGCAATCCAACTGTTAATAATCGGATCGGAGGGATAGGCCACGTAGAAGTCAACAGACCCGTTGTAGGCATCAATGACTACTTTGACGGAGTTGCGGATGTAGTTAAACTCATGATTTCCAGGGTCAGAATACGGATAGCGATCGCTCGCTGTATAGGCATCGATAATCCAGTAAAGATAGTTGGGAGATTTATCAGTGGCAGAGGGTGAAGGTTTAATCTCGTTGCCCTTTTCATCTTTTTCTTTTTCTATATCATCATTGCTAAGATTGGCGTTTGCTACTACTAAATACGGATCGGAATCGTAGCGCAAAAAAGGAGCGATCGCCCGGACTCTTTTATTAATATTGCGACGGTACAGCAATTTAGTTTCTGGCGTAAAATTGCGCGTCAGTGCCATTTGCCAATTTTTAAGATAATTAGCAAACAGCCAGCGCCGCCACATAGAACCGAGATCAATTCCGCCTCTACCGCTGTAAGTATTGTAAACATTGTCTTCGCCGCTGGGGTAGTCGAATTCTTTAACTTTTGTGGGCGCCATCGCTTCTGTATCGGTGATTTCGCCGTAGTAAATTCGTGGGTAGCCGATCGGAATACTGGCCCGAATTTGATCGCTAGTTACTTCCAAAGCCGTCTCTCCTTCCTGGGCTGCCACTCCAATATCTTTGACAAAATAATCAGGTAAACCGCCGACACCGACTGTATTTACCGGAGAAAGAGTAAAGCCGTAACCGTGAGTGTAAACTAGGTGTTCGTTCACCCAAGTTTGAGCATCGGGGGCAACTGCTGTGTAATCTAATTCCCGCGCTGCCAGAAACACTTGTTGGCTTTCTGAATCTCCCTTTTGTGCTTTTTCATTTTTGATTGTGTAGCGATCGATATCGGCATCAGGAAATGTATAATATGGTCTAATTTGCTGTAACTGTCGGGTGGTTTGCAGCAGCGGTCGCTTGTCCCACAGGCGGATGTTGCTAATAGTAAGTTGATTTTTTTCTAAGTCGGCATAAGTAAGTTTTCCGGCGGGATCGAATGTTTTTATTTCGATTGTGTTGAGGTCAAAGGCTTCTTTAGTAAAGGCAATACTGCGCTGAATGTACGGTTGTTCTCGTGCTAGTTCGTTGGGTTGAACTATGAGTTGCTGCACAATTTGTGGCAGCAGCAAACCTCCCACAAAAGTTAAAGTTACCCATGCTAAAATAATTTTTTTTATAATTTTATTTTTAATTTTGAATTGGTAAACCTGGCACAGCATCAAAAGTGCGATCGCCCCCGCCAAAATACTCAAAAATCCATAGGAGGGAAGCCGCACCGTCACGTCAGCATAATTTGCCCCGTAAGTAACGTCTCCCCGCGAATACAGCAATGAGTAGCGCCCCAGCCAATAGCGGAATCCAACGGCTAGCATGGAAGCTGCACCCAACCCGTACAAGTGCCGCTGTTGCGATCGAGAAAACCCCAAAAATATCCCTTGACTCAGGCTATTTCCCGATAGCAAATATGTTAAAGCACAAGATACTAAACTGTACAAAAATACAACTGTCAGCCAGAATCCTAGCAAATCTAAGATTGGCAAAATAAATACATAAAAGCTAATATTTTGATGAAAAAGAGGGTCGGTTGTGTTAAAATTAGTAGGGTGAAAATATTGCAAAACATTTGTCCAGCGACTGGCGACAATAAGCCCGATCGCCAAACTGAGAAAAAGGGCGATCGCCCGCAGCCAAAAATCAGGCTTAATTACCACAGCTAACATTGTCCCCAGCAGCAAGCCTAACTGCCACCACTGAGAAAATAGCTGCCGCGCTATTTGCTGGATTGACTCAATTCCCAACTGCACGGGCGCTGGAGGTAAATTGTCAGCTATACCGAAAGAGGTGAGGCTGTTTGCAGCTAACAGCCCGCAGTGAATTATTATAAAAGTTGCGATCAAAGTCAATCCGAATACTGCCAACAGCAGCCAGGAAAAGGTAATTGGAGATTTAGCAACAGGTATTTCGTAATTCTTCCCGGTATTCTTCCCCGTGTTGTTCGCCCTCAGTGAAGAGAATAGCGCCCCCACAACCGGCGATTTCATTTCTTCTGGGGGATGTTGCAGGCGGCGGGCTAAAGCCAAATTTCCGAGCAAAAAGACAGAAGAAACAGCAATTGCGATCGTCCCCAGCAACCCTTGAGTTTTCAGCTTTAATAGAAAAACCTGAAGATATCCAACTTCCTGAAACCAGAGAATTTCTGCCGCCATGCGCGAGGCAAATTCAAAAACCAGCCACAGCCCCGCAATCAGTAGGATTATTTGATAAATTCGCCTATTAGTCATTAGTTATTAGTCATTAGTTATTGGTTGAATGATAACTGATATCATGTTCGAGCAAATTACCCTCCCGAATGATGCTTTTGCCGCAAGGGTTGGAGGCATTTTTATTGATAGTAATTGACCGGACATAATATGACTCCTGCTTTCCAGTCAACGACTAACTGCTTTCCGGTCAACTGACTAATGACTAATGACTAATGACTAATGACCAATGACTAAGGACAAACTAGCTGTACTGCTGATTGACATCCACATCCAAATTAAACAGTGTTTGCAAAGTTTGCATCGCTTGCCGCCGCGCCTCAATATCCTGCTGAGCGCGTAACTGTACCATCGGATCGTGCAAAATCTTATTCACAATCCCCCTTGTTAAAGATTCAATCACATCTTGATGTTTCTCCGAAAATTCCGAACCCAGACGCGATAAAGCTTTTTCTAACTCTTGTTCCCGAATCAATTCTATCTTATCCCGCAAACAGCTAATAGTAGGAACCGTTTCCAGACTGCGCCACCAGAGATCAAAAGCCTCTACTTCCTGTTCCAGCAAGCCCTGAGCTTCCATTGCCATTTTGCGGCGACTTTCGTGATTTTGAGCTACCACTGCTTTCAAGTCGTCCACATTAAACGATCGCACATTAGCGAGTTCATTCGCATCCGAGTCAATGTTGCGTGGCACAGAAATATCCACCAACATCAAAGGGCGATTCGGGTCTAAAACAGCTTCCAATTTAGCTTTATTTAACAGTGGCTCGGTAGCTGCGGTACTGGTAAAAACCAAGTCAGAACTGGCAATTATCTGCATCATTTCGGATAGCTGATACAGGTGCAATTCAGCATCTTTAAACTGACCGGCCAACTCTAGGGCGCCTCGCACAGAGCGGTTGACGATCGAAATATGGCTAGCTCCTTTTGAGAGCAAATGCTGTACCAAAAGCCGCGACATTTTGCCAGCACCAATAATTGCAATTTTGCTGCTTGCTAAATGCTGACCCTTCATTTGAGCCAATTCTGCCGCCGCCGAACTAATCGAAACTGCACCGGTACCGATGCTAGTTTCCGTGCGAACTCGCTTCCCTGCTGTGAGAGCTTGTTTGAACAAGCGCTCTAAAATTCTGCCTACACCTTTGTACTGCTGGGCGAGTTTGTGAGTTTGTTTTACCTGAGCCAAGATTTGTCCTTCTCCGAGAACCAAACTGTCAAGGCCAGAAGCCACTCGCATCAAGTGCATCACCGCATCTTCGTGCAGCAAAATAAACAGGTGAGGGCGCAAAGACTGCAAAGGAACTTTACTGCATTCGGAAAGGAACTGAATAACCTCTCGCACACCAGGTTCCGACTCGCTGGTAACAATATAAATCTCTAAGCGGTTGCAAGTGCTGAGGATGGCAACCTCTTGAATGTGCGGGTAGCCGCGCAATTGGGCGATCGCCGCTTCAACTTTCTGTTCTGGAATGCTCAGTTTTTCGCGAACTTCTACCGGCGCTGTTTTGTGGCTGAGACCTACGACTGCAATATTCATATCTGTGATTTGTCACTATTTCTTTCTTAGTTGTTAACAGTCACCTGTTATTAGTTCTTAGTTTATCGCTAATTGCTAATCACTGGTGACTGTTCACCGTTAACTGTTAATTGTTAACATTTAACTGTTAACCACTAACTAATCACTAATTCAATTGCAGAGATTTCGGCTGGTCAAACATATGGATTGTATCCACAAACCGAGCAGTTTTCGACTGAGAAGAAATTACCAAACTTTCAGTGCGAGCGCCGCCGCCAAAGAAGCGAACTCCATTCATCAGCGTTCCGGGAGTAATCCCGCAAGCTGCAAACAGAACTGTTTCTCCAGATGCCAACTCTTCAGCATTGTAAATCTTGTCAGGGTCTGTGATGCCCATCTCTTTAAGTCGAGCGATATTGCTCTCTTTGCTTTCACCGATCAAACCAGTTTTTACAACAGCCGGATCGTAAATTAACTGCCCTTGGAAGTGACCGCCCAAGCAGCGCATTGCTGCTGCAGAAATCACACCTTCTGGTGCAGCGCCAATACCCATAAGTGCGTGGATGTTGGAACCAGAAAACGCGCAAGAAATTGCTGCCGAAACGTCGCCGTCGCTGATCAGCCGAACTCTTGCACCCGCTTGCCGAATTTCATTAATTAAATCTTTGTGTCGGGGGCGATCCATGACCACCACCACCAAATCTTCAATACTGCGGCCGAGACAATCAGAGATAATTTTGAGGTTTTGAGTGGGCGTTTTGCGAATATCTACATGATTCTTAGCAGCCGCAGGAGCAGCCAATTTGTTCATGTAGAAATCCGGTGCCGCAAACAAACCACCTTTTTCAGAGATTGCCAAAACTGCCATCGAACCGTTTTGACCGTAAGCCACCAGGTTAGTACCTTCGCAGGGGTCAACAGCGATGTCAATTTCGATCAATTCATCTATGTTGCAGACCTCTTTGGCATCTTCGCGGGTACAAATACCTACTTGTTCACCGATGTAAAGCATTGGTGCGTCATCGCGCTCGCCTTCGCCGATCACGATGCGGCCGCGCATATGAATTTTGTTCATGCGCTCCCGCATGGCTTCTACAGCCACTCTGTCGGCTTCATCTTTCTCGCCTTTGCCCATCAAGCGAGCGGAGGCGATGGCTGCCTGCTCAACTACTTCGATAATCTCTAAACCGATTACATTGTCCACGAACTAGATCCTCCCAACTGCTGATGCGTGCCTTGTGCTCTTTTGCACTCCCAGCCATCAAGTTTATCAGAGGCGGGGATCTCTGCGAGCGCAAGCAGTTGCTTAGTTTGTGTTAACTTTTGCTTCTTTGAGACTGGGGCTGGAAAATCTGAGTCACACAAGCTCAAAGATCGATCATCACCCCAATTACTTCACTCTTGCTTGGAGGATCGCACGCTAGCCCCGTCTGAGGGATAAATCGCTGACTCCAGAGGCTCCGGGGCAGCGAGCGGCTGTTTCCGGCAACTTGTCATCCCGAATGCCGTTAAAGGTTTTATGATTAGTTTGCGATCGCACGATTTCTCAGAAACCGGGTTGCTAAACCGGATTTATCGTTACTAAACCCAACATCTTGGTAGAAAGCGGGTTTCTGAGGGTAAGTCCTAATGATAATCACAAATCAAATGGACAGCCCCAAATCGGGACGCAGTAGACTTTATGAGCCGTAAGCAATAAACAATGATGATGAAAGCCCAAGATATTATGACAACAGAAGTTGTTACCATTCGCGGTTCAGCAACGGTAGCTGAAGCGGTGGCGATGATGAACGATTTGTGTTTGCGCGCGTTGATTGTCGAACGTCGCCACGAACAAGATGCCTATGGCATTGTGACAGAAACGGATATTGTCTATAAAGTAGCAGCCTACGGAGTAGACCCGAAAAAAGTCCGCGTCTTCGAGATTATGACCAAACCTTGCATTACGGTCAATCCTGACTTGGGCGTGGAATATGTGGCTAGGTTGTTCGCCAATACCCGCATCCGCCGGGCGCCGGTGATTAAGGACGAGCTAGTGGGCATTATTTCGGTCACGGATATCTTGACAAAAGGCGATTTTCTTGAGAAGCCGAAGAGTATTTTATTTGACGAAGAAATCGAACAGGCGATCGCGGATGCCAGAACTATCTGTGCCGAAAAAGGCGCTACTTCTAGAGAGTGCGCGGTAGCGTGGGATATTGTAGAGGAAATGCAGGCTGAGGCTTCTCACCAGCGATCGATGAAACTTGAAAAAACGGCTTTTGACGAGTATTGCGAGGAAAATCCCGAGGCGGCTGAAGCGAGGATGTACGACAGTTAATTTAGTTATTAGTCATTAACCATTAGCTATTAGTTATCAACTCTTATTTAGGGATTGATAACTAATAGCTAACGCTCGGAAATAGCTTTTTTTCGGCTCGCCTCACGAAAAATAAAAATCTTAAGTGTTTGGCCCAGTCATACAAAACACGTTGAGCTTATTCCCATCAATATCCCGAAAATATCCCGCATAAAACCCCGGCAACGCGCCTCTTGGTCCTGCTGGCCCTTCATCCTTAGCCCCAAGTTCGATCGCTTTGTTATAAACTAAGTTGACTTTTTCTGGACTGTCAACTTGAAGAGCTATCATTACTCCATTGCCAACAGTTGCTGTGTTACCATCAAATGGTTTTGTAATAGCAAGTGCTGGTCCATCGGGAGAAACGCTCCATGCGATAAAGCCGTCGAATTCCATGAATCGTCGAGCGCCAATTTCAGCAAGCAAAGCATCATAAAACTTGGCGGCACTTTCAATATCGTTGGTACCCAGTGTAGCGTATCCGATCATATTTTTTGTCTTCTAACTGATGTTAAGATTTAAAAAATGTTTGAGCAAATAACAACTGAGTTAAACTGCAACTTAGAAAACCCAAGCTACAGCTCAAACATCATTTTACATCATAACTCAAACTATCTCGGTTTTGTCGGCTGCAATGATTTATTGCCGATCGCTAATACATTCGGGACTGTCTCTACTTGGACTGTTGACGATCGCACTTACGGCCTTTGCTTTCATGGCTTCCGAAGCATAGGGCTTTAACAGCGGCAAAACTTCCTGAGCATTTTTTACCGCAGGATCTAGCCACTGTTCCCAATCGCTGTCTGGGAGAATCACTGGCATTCGATCGTGCAGCGGCTGCACTGTTTCGTTAGCAGCGGTAGTAATTATAGTGCAAGATACAATGTTTTCTTTTTCTGGGGATTCCCAATTTTCCCACAAACCGGCAAAAGCAAAAGGTTCGCCGTCTGCCTTTTGAAAATAGTAAGGCTGTTTGTTCTTTCCCTGCTGTTGCCATTCGTAGAAACCGTCAGCGACTATCAAACATCGCCTGTGCTTGATGGCGCTGCGAAAAGCTGGTTTTTCGGCTACAGTTTCCGATCGCGCGTTGATCATGCGGCTGCCTATTTTCATGTCTTTTGCCCAACTGGGAATTAAACCCCAGCGCATAAATTGAAACTGTCGCTGCATTTTTTCTAGTTCAACTGTTACTGTGGCAACTGATTGAGTTGGGGCGATATTGTATCGCGGTTTGATGTCGGGAATTCCCGATAGTTTGAAGAATTCGGCGATGATTTCACCTGAAGTAGTTAAAGTGTATCGTCCACACATAATTTTATAGTTGGTATTAACGCGGTTTTCTCGCCAGTCCGGCAGTCCGGCAGGGGTTTAAACCCCTGCCTCATAGCTAAAGTCGGTTAAAACCGACTGGAAATACGAGCTCAATATCTATCTATTTTAGTCCTCTTTTAGAGGACTTTAGCTATGAGACCGGGGTTAAAAAACTCTGTCGGATTGTCGGACTAAAGCGGGCGGGACACCCACAAGAAAATTCATTCTTTGTGGAACAGGCATCTTGCCTGTTCTTGCGATTTACCGTTAAAAACCCTCTCGGACTGTCACAATAAACCGGGCGGGCGAGACGCCCACCCCACAAGAAAATTCATTCTTTGTGGAACAGGCATCTTGCCTGTTCTTGCGATTTGCCCTTGGGTGATGGCTGGTTTTCGAGAGGATTGGTTTTAGGCAATTATTGTAGGTAAAACCCCACCCTACGAGACATTGCTAAATTGTGGAACCTTCGACGACAACCATTCGGCGCGCAATTTTTCAATAGCTAATTCTTTAAATTTAGCTTCTACTTCAATCCAAGGAGCCTGATAATAGCAGTTAGGCATTTCTGTAATTAAATCGCTGTGGCGCGGATCGGCAAAAAATTCTCGGCCATTGGATATATGCACTAATTGCCATTCAGGAACAGACCAAGTTGTGCGGGCTGCTGCGAGCATTTCGGCAACGCTGGGATCGTCGTAAGTTTCTAAATGTTCGTGAATGACGTGGTGGTGGGCGTCAAAAACCATTGGTACGCCGGTATCGAGACAAACTTCTAAAATTTCCGAGGAACTGTAAGCGTATTCGTCATTTTCAAAGGTTAAGCGCGATCGAATTGATTCGGGTAAATCGCGGATGACAGACTTGAGCTGCGAAATGCGATCGCTCTTGCCGCCGTGAATGTTCATCAGTGCCTGGGGCGATCGGGGCTGTCCCAACATATCTAAAATTAAAGCATGAGTCGCGAGAATTTTAATGCTATTTTCAACCACAGAAAGCTTGTCGGAACTGAGGACAACAAATTGATCGGGGTGGAGTACCAAACGGATGCCCAAAGACAAAGCGCGATCGCCGGTCTTCCGCAATTCCTCAGTCATGGAGTGTAGCACTCCTTCCCCCAAATCTGTATCTGCAAAAGGGAACAGTGCTGAAGTCATGCGGTAGAGCTTAATCTGATTAACGGAACAGAAGTCGATCGCTTTGTCAAACCGCTTTAAGTTGTCTGTATAAAGCTCGCGCAATACTGTTTCTTGTTCAGTTTCCGAAAGCTGTAAAAGTCGCTTCCGCGTGACAGTGCGAAAGCGAACTGCATCGGATGTTGTAATGCAGACTAATCCTAATTCTGGCAATTTGTCCTTTTCCAATACTTGGTTAATATTGCTCATTCAAAATAACACCTAGCTCTATTTCGATCGCAAAATAGGTTTGTAATAAGGACTGAAGTCCTTAGTTATCAAGTTTTGAGAGACTTTACTCCCTCAAAACTTGATCTAACTATAATTTCTAGCTTAGACTTAGCTGCTGCGGGCGATCGCCTATCTTAAGTCAGAGATGTTGCTTAATAGTTGAGGATGCTATAGCACTCCTGGCATAAATTGTGAAATCTTTATCTTCTCTTCTCAACATCCGCGTCAAGAGAGTCTTCGCGGTTCCTTCACAAAAAAGCCCGTTGCGCGTTTCCCGAAAGGATTGCTATATCTCCTGATTTTTTCCATTTCCCCTTTTCAATCAACTCCGCAAACGCCCTGACCTGAGAATGCTAATAATTAACCAAAAACCCAAAAAACTCGCCGCTCCAAACAAACCAGTGCTCAGAAAAGATAGCTGAGAAGTTTGCGCGTTAGAAGAAATAATTGCCGCCCCCACAATCAGCGAACCCACCACAATACTAAAAGAAAGTCGGTTCGCCGAATCCCCCAGAGTGCGACGTAGCGGATCGAGTTCTTTTAGTGTCAAGTTCCACTTCAAAGTTTCCGAAGTAACCCGGTCTAAAAGCACTTCCACCTGTCGCGGAGATTGCAAAGATAAGCTTTTCAGATCGAGGGCTGTTCTCAACAAAGCTTGTATCGGGTCATCTCCTAATAACTGACGCCGAAACATATCGGTCATCAGCGGTTTGACCTGCTCTACAATATTAAATCGGGGATTAAAAGAGCGCGCCAGTCCTTCCAAATTCGCTAGAGTTTTTGCATACAAACCGAGATTGCTGGGCAGCCTAATTTTATTTTTTCGGGTGATTTCTAGTACCTCATAAAAAATTTCTGACAAGTTCATTTGCGACAAGCTCACATTGTAATACTTGCGTAGCATTCGAGCCAAATCGTTCTCTAGATTAACTAAACTTGTCGGCTGAGCAAATTCTGCCATTTCCAAAGTTAATTGAGCGCATCGCTGAGCATCTAAATCGACAATTGACAGCAACATTTCTGTCAAATTTTGCTGAGTTCGCGGGTCTAATCTGCCGACCATGCCGCAGTCTAGCAAAGCTATGCGGCCGTCTTTGAGATAAAATAAATTGCCGGGATGCGGGTCTGCGTGAAAGAATCCGTCGATGTACAACTGTTGGAAGAAAACGCGGCAAAGTAGCGTTGTAATTTCTTCGCGTTCGGCATTTACATCTCCTTTGTGGCGAATTCCTTGCAAATCGCCTAACAAAATCGGGACTCCGTTCAGCCACTCCATGACTAAGAGTTTTTTTGTAGTTAACTCCCAGTTAATTTCTGGTAGGACAACTTGTGTAGGGTCAAACCATTTACTTTTAGATAAATTGCGGCGCAGTTCGTCTGTGTAGCTGGCTTCTTGAATGAAGTCGAGTTCTGCACGCAGGGCGATCGCAAATTCTTCTGCTAAGGCGACAATATCGTATTGTTGACCGAAGTCGGTGAGCATGACAAGTTCTGCCAAACCTCTGAGCACGGCGATGTCTTGTTCGATGACAATATCAATACCGGGGCGCTGAACTTTGAGGGCGACTTCGCGGCCGTCTTTTAAAGTAGCTTTGTGGGTTTGGGCGATCGAACCTGCGGCGATGGCTTCAGTGTTAAATTTGGCGAAGGTATTTTCGAGAGATTGTGTGAGTTCCTGGCGGACGATTGCTTCTACTTGCGACCACGGTACGGGCGGCACTTCCGCTTGTAGGGTGGAGAGAGTTTCGATGTAGCTGGCCGGTAAAAGGTCGGGACGGGTGCTCAGCAATTGACCCAATTTGACAAATACTGGGCCTAATTCGACGAGGATATTGCGGAGAACTGCTGGAGTTGGGAGACTGGGTGCGTCGGTTTTGCGGCCGGTTAGGAGGCTTTTCATGTAGTCCCAACCGTTGCGGAAGACGACCTCTAGAATTTCTCCTTTGCGAGAAGTGTTTTGAACTAGGCTAAACAAGGGGCCTCCGGGTCGATCGGGTTTAAGGGCTATATAACTACTAGGATAGCGCTGTTGACCGGGCTGACCAGTGTCTTGGGGAATAACTTGGGGGAAAGGGTGGGAATGCGCGTGACAGCTTTGGGGTGTGGGAGGTAGCAGTTAAGTTTGGCGGTTAAAGTAGCTTTGAATTATTTCCCTTAACAAAGCTTCTGAGCTAATTCCTTGTTTAATAGCAAGTGCCTTAATTTTTTGGATGTCAGAAGCCGAGATTTTAATTGGGGCAAAAGTTTCAGGAAATGCCCAGGCGCACTGTGTACACTCAAGTTGGCATCCTCGACAAGCCGTGCTTTTAAAGTTATTACATTCTGCACACAGCGGTTGCCAATTATCCTCTTCATTTCCTCCTCCTCGCAAGCGCGGAATTTTATGATCTCGATCTAATCTGACAAGAGGCGGTTGTCTGCCACACACTGCACAGCGATCTTGATATTTAATCAAAATTTTCTGCCAAAAAGCCTCACTGAGTTTGATTCTCTGTTCACGTTTTGGACTAATTTCTATGCTGAGTAGCTGATATCTTGTTTTGCTGCCACTACCAAATCTAACTATTCCCAAAAATCCTTCTTCCCCTTGCAGCTCTCGTATGCGTCTAGGAGTATCTGCGTAATTTTCTCCTCTAAAATTGTTAATAACTTGACGTAAATGCAATAGGGAAACTACTGGCCCTGGAATGCTGTGACCGGGAGGCCAAAGCGTCTCTAAAATTAATCTGTAATAATTTATATTGGCTGGCTTGGTGCTTGCAAAGCCAGCGCAAGCCTCTCTGAGCCACTGTTCACGGTTCGCCCCCATCTCACTCATGGGAGTTTGCCTCATCTCCGCGCAAAAGCCACTCTGGAGATACTTGCAGCAGACGCGCGATCGCATCTAGCTCAAAATCTTTAACACCACGCTTCTGACGCTCTATCTCTGAAATGTCAGATTGATCCAGCTTAATGTGAAAGTCTACATCAATTGCTGCGGCTAGATCGCTCTGCCCCCATCCGAGTTTTTCACGAGCCTGCTTGATTCGCGAGCCGCTAATATTAGCTTCGCCCATCTGATAAAGATGTTTTAAACTACGATTGAGGATGATATCTTGTGGTGTAGCAGTTTTGTAGACGAAAATCGTCTATAAAGCTGATTAAGTCTACAATCTGTGTAAATAAAGAAGTATCATTAAAATGCGAGTTGCGTCATTTTTTTCCGGTATTGGCGGTTTCGATCTAGGCTTTGAAAAAGCGGGAATGAATGTCGTATTTCAATGCGAAATAGATAAATATTGCCAACAAATATTAAAACGCCACTGGCCTCAAGTACCCATTTATGAAGACATCAGAACCCTCACACATTCAACTATCCCTGCCGCTGATTTATGGTGTGCAGGATGGCCCTGCCAAGACCTTAGCAATGCCAACACAGAAAGAAAAGGACTTGCAGGAGCAAGAAGCGGACTTTTCTACAAATTTATGGAACTTGTTGCAGAAATTCAGCCAGCGTGGTTGGTCTTGGAAAATGTGCCGGGGCTACTCTCGGCAGAGCAAGGAACCGCTCTTGAGGTCGTTATCGACACGCTGGAAGCGCACGGGTATTTGGGGGGATGGCTATCGTGTAACGCTCGACATACGGGCTTACCTCACGACCGAGACAGAGTGTTCTTTATTGCCAGTTTTAGATCGAAACGTGCCTGTAGAATCTTTACTGACAGCGGCGAATTGTCTGGGGATTCTGCGGCGCGAAAATCGAGGAGGAAGGAAACTCGATCGAGTGTTTGTGAAGGCATTATCGGAGACACTCCGCTTGTGGTACAACGTCGCGGCGGCTTCGGGTATACCTTGGCAAAAAGCGTCTGCCCCACGTTACGCGCCCAAACTGGAGGACATCAAGGAGGCCATTCAGACAGACCAATACTCTGTGGCGAGAAACTTGACTTGGACAGAATGGGAAAAGCTGATGGGATTTCCTCCAGGATGGACGGTCGCCGAGGGAGACTCCTTGGTAATGCCGTTGTGCCAGGAATTGCCGAATGGATTGGAAGAAAAATCTTAGAGATTGATTCGTAATTATCACAAACGGCTTTCATCGCCGAGAACGTGGAGGGAGAAAATACATAGAATAAAAAAGTTTGTAGTAAAAGCTTTAGTCTTTGCTTGATATTTGGTTAAGAAACGAATAAAGTCCTTACTACAAACTAATTTTCCTGGACTTTCCTTACACGTATTTTGTCGTATTTTTTCTTACAATAAATCTTTCAATTTCTCATCTTCTCCCAACACCTTAATTACCTGTTTAATCTCCTGCGTCCTGTCCTTTTTCACAATCAAAGTCACATTGCCATCTCGCACAACTACCACATCTTCTAAACCAATGGTGACAATCACCTCATTCTCATCGGCTGCATAAAAGATGCCGCCTTTCGTATCAATTCCGACGTGTTTTGCTAACTCCACATTCGGTTTGTCTCCTTGCAGCAAACGACCGATCGCATTCCAATCTCCCAAATCGTCCCAGCTAAAGCCTACGGGCAGAACACAAGCCTTTTGCGTCTTCTCCATCAGCGCGTAATCGATGCTAATTTTGGGTAATTCCGAGTACGCCTGCGCGCCTTTCGCCTCCAAAGCTGCCATCATTTCCGGTACATGATTTCGCAATTCTGTCAAGACTGTTCCGACTCGAAATACAAAAATTCCACCGTTCCAACTAAACTTGCCACTGGCTACAAATTCTTCCGCAGTTGTGCGATCGGGCTTTTCCGTAAACCTCGCCACCCGATAAGCCGGAAAACCCCCAAAACTGCCAATTTCCTCGCCTTGTTCGATGTAGCCGTAACCAGTCGAAGCATAACTCGGCTTGACTCCCAAAGTGGCGATCGCATCCTGATTTTTCGCCAACTCAGCCGCCGCCTCCAAAGTCTTGATAAACTCCTGTGGTTCCCCAATCCAGTGATCCGCCGGGAAAAAACCAACAACCGCATCCTCACCGTAACGCTTCGCAGTTTCTATCGCAGTCCAGGCCACCGCCGGCGCAGTATCCCGGCCCTCCGGTTCCGCCAGCAAATTCTCCGGCGGTAACAGCGGCAACTGTTCGCGAACCCCCGCAGCCAACATTTCCGACGTTACCACCCACAAATCGTCCCAACCGTTACCTAATTCCAAAAGTCTTTCCGCAGTCCCTTGCAGCAAACTCTTGCCGCTACCGTCGAGACTCAAAAACTGCTTGGGCCGCTGCTTGCGACTTAGTGGCCAGAAACGTTCACCTTTACCGCCGGCCAGAATCACAGGAATTAAGGTTCTACTCATTGTTTAAAGTTTAAATAGTTCACGTCCATTTTGCCCTGAGACCCGATATGGTGTTTGTAAAGAATTACTGAGGGAGAATGATGGTTGACTTTTGACTGTTGACTGTCTCACCCGAAATGTAGGGTGCGCCTAGCGCACCTTACCCAATATAAAACAAAAAAACTCTCGTTAAGGAATCTTGAAAATTGCTATAGCGA
Source organism: Microcoleus sp. K1-B1 (assembly GCF_036704705.1). NCBI lineage: Bacteria > Bacillati > Cyanobacteriota > Cyanophyceae > Oscillatoriales > Microcoleaceae > Microcoleus > Microcoleus sp. K1-B1. Next base: position 29,310 of record NZ_JAUBSH010000020.1, read on the forward strand.
CTACTAGCAATTAGCCATTACCTATTACTTCGACAATTCGACGTTAAGTTCGTTCACGACACGGCGTTTGAGCGGGATTGATTTTTCTCTGGGCAGCAAGTCAAATACTTTCCGAAAAGCATCATCTACCTGTTCAAATGGTATTTGTCCTTTCTCATTAAAAACTACTTTTCCCGATTGGTCTAAGATGACAGTTTGAGGTACAAAACCTTCGTAATAATGGCTTGGTTCGGTGATTTCTGGTGACGGTTGCGGAGGCAAGGAGTCAACTGTTATGGGCATAAAATCGGCTTCGCGCCCGTAAAATTCCTGGAGTTGAGAGACAACGATAGCGTACTGCTTGGAGTCGCTGCTGTCATCAGTGTAAAAAACTAACAGTACGGGTTTATGACGTTTGAAAGAATCTGCAATCTTGACTTTAGGAGGAACTAGGGAACCGTTGCCGGCGTAGAGGGCAAATATTGTACCGTCAAAGCGATCGTCGGTGAGAGTTGCCAAGGCTGGCGCAGTGCCGCTTAGCAGTATGAAGCTAAGTGCGATCGCTACTGTTAAAAGACTGGCTGACAAAATTCGCCTCAGCCAGCGGATGCCAGAAGCAGCAGTAACAAGTGAATTTTTGTTCTCAGGAAATATCATAGGTTGTTGGCAGTTGCTGTAAGGAAAGCGAAATCAGATGCAAAAACTTTCCTAAGTTTATCAGCAAAATGTAGGCAAATGTTCTTGAGTAGGTTAAAGTAGTTTCGGCTCGATGATCATAAATTGCTGATAGTGGCGATCGACAAGGCGATTCTACAGGTCGAAGATCACTATTTGCGATCGGCTTTTCAGGGGCGGACTAGAACTGTCCGCGCCACAATAAAATTTATTTGTGGTGGGGTGGGCTTCTAGCTTCCCAGAAGGGTGCAAGATATTAAATTCAACTGATTACTAGAAACTGACAACTAGGAATTTACAACTAATGATAGCTTTGCTTGACGCACTCCTCGCCCAAACGCCCGCTGCTGATGTTTCCGGGTCTGCTCAAATCAATCTGGTGCAGGCCCTTGTTTTAGGAATTGTACAAGGATTAACAGAGTTTTTGCCCATCAGCAGCAGCGCTCATTTAAAGGTAGTGCCGATCGCTCTGGGATGGGGCGACCCCGGGGTTGCTTATACTGCTGTTATTCAGTTGGGCAGCATTATTGCAGTGCTTTGGTATTTCTGGAAAGACTTGACAAATATAACTGTTGGTGCAGTAGAAGCCGTGGTGCAGCGCAACTACAAATCGCATGAGTTTCAAATGGCAGTGGCGCTCGTTTTGGGAACAATACCTATAGTCTTTTTTGGGCTGCTAATCAAGGCATTGATTCCAGATTTTGATAAGTCGCCACTCAGGAGTTTGGCCAGCATCGCCATTGCTTCGATAGTCATGTCGCTACTTTTAGCAACAGCAGAAAAAATTGGCAAGCGCAATCGCACTTATGAAAAGTTAACTGTCTTAGACGGTATTTTGATGGGATTAGCTCAAGCAATTGCATTGATTCCGGGGTGTTCGCGATCGGGTTCAACTCTAACAGCAGGATTGTTCATGGGATTGGAAAGACCTGCTGCCGCGCGGTTTTCTTTTTTATTAGGAATTCCGGCAATTACTCTGGCTGGATTAGTGGAATTAAAGGGTGATTTGGCACAAGGAATCGGCGATGCAGGAGTTGCAGCTTTGATAGTGGGAACGATTTCATCGTTTGTGTTTTCTTATTTGTCGATCGCGTGGCTAATGAAGTTCCTGCAAACTCAAAAGACGTGGATATTTGTGTTGTATCGGCTAGCTTTTGGCGTAGCCATTTTAACGGCGCTCGCAGGGGGGGCAGTGCGAAATATATAAAATAGAAAAAATAGAAATGCGATAGCAGTAGGAGCGACTTATGTCGCTCTGAACTCGGTCTAATTAATAACTGGAACGCCAAATTATACTCTATTTTTTTATAAAAATATAAATCCAAAAAATTAACTAATTTTTGGATATTTAAAAATCAATTTATAGAGGAAAAATGAGATAAAATCTGCGTACTTTTAATGAGGAAGCCGAAGGATTATTTTCCGTTTTTTATTTGATTTTATCTCAGGAATCTTCTTTGATTTACATAAGTCATTTACCCGCCCTAGAGTAAGTAATCCAAATCCGAAAAACAATTAATTTATCTGAGCACGATCAACTTGAATTATAACTCATACTTCTTAAAAAAGAGGTTTGGGTTGTAATTCTTCTATTTTTTAGCGCTTAGTAGTGCGCTCAACCTTTCGGGATTTTTGACAGTTTATTGAAGTTTTCTCAAATTGTTAATGGCTTTTTGATAGTTATCTCGATCACCTTGCTGCTGAAATAAGTCTGCTGCTTTCTGAAAGTCTTGCATCGCCCCGGGCTTGTCTCCCCCTTCAGCGCGGGCAAGTCCCCGGCTCAAGTAGGCGCCGGCTAAGTTAGGATCGATTCGCAAAGCTGCGTTGTAATCGGCTACAGCACTTTGCGTGTCTCCTAAACGAAAGCGTGTAACGCCCCGGTTTAAGTAGGCATTGGCAAAGTTAGGATTAATTTGCAAAGCTCGATCGTAATCGGCAAGTGCACCCTGACTATCTCCTAAATCATCGCGAGCATTCCCCCGGTTCGTGTATGCTTCAGCAGAGTTAGGATTGATTCGCACAGCTTCGTTAAAATCGGCTACAGCACCCTGATTGTCTCCTGAAACATAACGGATAATCCCCCGGTGGTAGTAAGCAAGAGCATCGTTAGGATTAATTCGTAAAACTTCGTTGAAATCGAGGATCGCACCTTGCTTGTCTCCTAACTCAGAGCGGGCAAGTCCCCGGTTGCCGTAGGCTTGGAATAAGTTAGGATTAATTCGTAAAGCTTCGTTAAAATCGGCTACAGCACCCTCGTTGTCTCCTAATTCAGAGCGCACCATTCCCCGGTTGTTGTAGGCAGAGGCATAGTTAGGATTAATTCGCAAAGCTTCGGTGTAATCGGCTACAGCACCCTTGTTGTCTCCCAAACGATAGCGGGTAACTCCCCGGTTGTAGTAGGCTGAGGTATCGTTGGGATTAATTCGTAAAGCTGCGTTGTAATCGGCTACAGCACCCTGACTGTCTCCTGAGTCATCGCGGGCATTCCCCCGGCTGGTGTAGGCTTCTACATAGTTAGGATTAATTCGCAAAGCTTCGTTAAAATCGGCTACAGCACCCTTATTGTCTCCTAAACTATAGCGGGCATTTCCCCGGCCGTTATAGGCTTCTGCATAATTAGGATTAAGCGCAATTGCTTGAGTGTAAGCTGCTATAGCGCCTTGATAATCTCCTTTTTCATATTTTTCCTCACCCTGAATAAATAAATCCTCAGCTTTGGACGCAGCCGCCACAGACGCACTCGGAACCTCAGCAGAGATAGCCAAAACAGGGGTTGGTTGTACGATGATCGCACTTATTGTAACTGCACCAATCAACGCGATCGTCCGTTTGTTAAAAATTTTCATTGATTTTACCTGCGAATAAAATATCTTTGAAATTAAACATACTCGCCTTTCTACACTAATTGCAAGCGATCGACTGGGAGGAACTTCAAAGCTATGTTCCTCGTACAAACTTCGCTCAGATGGAAGAACAGAGGATTTGTCAGGTATTAATTAGGCTATAGCGATTAGTAAGGCGGCAAATTATTGCAGTTTCCTCAGAAGGTTAATAACTCTTTCATAGCTATCTTTATCTCCTTGCTGCTGAAATAAATCTGCTGCTTTCTGAAAGTCTTGAATCGCCCCAGGCTTGTCTCCTGAATCGCGGCGGGCCACTCCCCGGTTGTGGTAGACTAGAGCATCATTAGGATTAATTCGCAAAGCTGCGGTGTAATCGCCGATCGCACTCTGAAATTCTCCTAACCTAACCCGCGCTACGCCCCGATTGTGGTAGGCTAAACCATCGCTAGGATTAATTCGTAAAGCTTCGCTGTAATCGGTTATAGCACGCTGGTAATCTCCCAAATCATAGTAGGCAACTCCCCGGTTGACGTAGGCTGCGCCATAGTTAGGATTAATTCGCAAAGCTTCGGTGAAATCGGCGAGTGCACCCTGTTTGTCTCCCAATTCAGAGCGGAGATTTCCCCGGCTTTTGTAGGCGTCGCCATAGTTAGGATTAATTCGCAAAGTTTCGTTGAAATCGGCGAGTGCACCCTGTTTGTCTCCTAAACTGCGGCGGGTAAGTCCCCGGTTGTAGTAGGCTTGGAACAAGTTAGGATTAATTCGCAAAGCTTCGTTTAAATCGGCGAGCGCATCCTGGTTGCTTCCTAAACTGCGGCGGGTAAGTCCCCGATTGTTGTAGGCTTGGGCATTGTTAGGATTAATTCGCAAAGCTTGGTTGTAATCAGCTACAGCACCCTGCTTGTCTCCTAAATCATTGCGGACAATTCCCCGGTTGTAGTAGGCTTGGTCATGGTTAGGATTAATTCGCAAAGCTTCGGTGAAATCAGCGAGTGCACCCTGATTGTCTCCTAAATCATTACGGGTATTTCCCCGATTATAGTAGGTAGACGCATCGTTAGGATCGATTCGCAAAGCTTCGCTGAAATCGGCGATCGCACCCTTTTTGTCTCCTAATTCAGAGCGGATATTTCCACGACGAACGTAGGCAAAGATCAAGTTAGGATTAATTCGCAAAGCTTCATTAAAATCTGTTACAGCACCCTGCTTGTCTCCTAAATTAAAGCGGACATTTCCACGGTTGTAGTAGGCAAAGGCATCGTTGGGATTAATTCGCAAAGCTTCGGTGTAATCGACTATAGCACCTTGGTTGTCTCCTAAGTTTTTGCGGGCAACTCCTCGGTTGTTGTAGGCATTGGCATAATTAGGATTAATTCGTAAAGCTGTGTTGTAATCGGCGATCGCACCCTGGCTGTCTCCGAAGTCATTGCGATAAATTCCCCGGTTGTTGTAGGCAAAGGCTAAGTTAGGATTAATTCGTAAAGCTTCGGTGTAATCTGCGATCGCACCCTGATTGTCTCCTAAATAATAGCGAGAAAGACCCCGACTGTTGTAGGCTTCGGCATAATTAGGATTGAGGGCAAGTGCTTGAGTATAAGCGGCTACAGCACCTTGATAATCTCCTTTTTTATACTTTTCCTCACCCTGAATAAAGAAATCCTCAGCTTTCGTCTGTGTCAGCACAAACGAACTCTGAACATGAGCCGATATACCCAAAACTGGGGTTGGTTGTGCGATCGCACTTATTGCAACTGCACCAATCAACGCAATCGAAATTTTGTTAGATAATTTCATGGATTTGACCTGTCAATAAAAAAGGAGATTTGTTGCAGTTTATTGAAGTTTTTTCAGATGGTCAATGGATTTTTGATAGCTATCTTTATCTCCTTGCTTCTGATATAAGTCTGCTGCTTTCTGAAAGTCTTGAATTGCACCCTGCTTGTCTCCTAAGCCACGGCGGGCAAGTCCCCGATTGTAGTAGGCATTAACATGGTTAGGATCAATTCGTAAAGCTTGGTTGTAATCGGCTACAGCACCCTGCTTGTCTCCTAACTTAAAGCGGGCAAGTCCCCGGTTGTTGTATGCCAAGACATAGTTAGGATTAATTCGTAAAGCTTGGTTATAATCGGCTACAGCACCCTGATTGTCTCCTAATTCAGAGCGGGAAATTCCTCGGTTGTAGTACGCTTTGGCATAGTTAGGATTAATTCGTAAAGCTTGGTTGTAATCGGCTACAGCACCCTTGTTGTCTCCTAATTTAGAGCGGGAATTTCCTCGGTTGTGGTAGGCTTGGGCATAGTTAGAATTAAGCCCAATTGCTTGAGTGTAAGCGGCTATAGCACCCTGATAATCTCCTTTTTGATACTTATCCTCACCCCGAATAAAGAAATCCTCAGCTTTCGTCGCTGCCGCCAAATCTGACTTGGCAATCTTAGCAACGCTGTACTTTTGACTGTTGGTAAACTCTACAACTGTTAACTCAACTTTTGGCAGTTTTTTCAAGGTAGCGTCAGCATCACTCCCCTGCTTTAGAGTGAATGGCAAAGTCCTATTCGTACAAGTATCATCTTGATTAACAGCAGCGCACACCACGGGTTCTGCATTCATAATCCCAGTGCTAATATATTTGAGAGTACCACTGTTAAAAAAGTTCTCATTTCCCGCACTGCTGGGTTGACAAAAAATTACACTTGTGGTAGCCAAAACAACTAACCCTGTCACGCATCCAGTCAAAATTTTGAATTTCATAAATATATCCACATTTTTGATATATCCTGTCACAGCTAAGCTAAATTCACAAGCCAAAACTAACCCTGATTCTAAAGGCGATCGCCTTTAGCAAACTTCAAGCAATAACCGATAATATAACCATGAGCGAATCCTCAATCAAACCAGCCCTAATCACCAAAGTTATCCCCGACAGCATCTGCGCCGAAATGGGATTTGAACCCGGAGACTCAATCGTCGCCGTAAACGGTCAAAAACCCCGCGATTTAATTGACTATCAATTCCTGTGCGCCGATGAATTTCTCGAACTAGAAGTATTAGACAGTAAAGGCAAAACTCACAAGTTGGAAATAGAAAAAGATTATGACGAAGACTTGGGAGTTGAATTTGAAACTGCTCTTTTTGACGGATTAATTCAGTGCAACAATCGCTGCCCTTTTTGCTTCATTGACCAACAACCACCGGGAAAGCGGGAAACTCTCTATCTCAAAGATGATGACTACCGACTTAGTTTTCTTTATGGTAGCTATCTCACTCTCACAAATTTGACTCAAAAAGAGTGGGACAGAATCGAACAAATGCGGCTTTCTCCTCTCTATGTTTCTGTACACGCTACGGAACCGGAAGTGCGAATTAGGTTGCTAAAAAATCTCCGTGCTGGCAAGATTTTAGAACAAATCAAATGGTTTCAAGAACGCCGCTTGCAAATTCACGCTCAAGTAGTGGTTTGTCCGGGGATTAATGATGGCGAACATTTAGAACGCACTTTGTTAGATTTGGCAAAGTTTCATACGGTCAATATTCCCACTGTAGCATCGGTGGCTGTAGTGCCAGTGGGTTTAACTCGCTTTCGCCCTGCCGAAGATGAACTAATCGCAGTAACTGCCCAAAAAGCGCGAGAAGTAATCGAGCAAGTGCAGAAAATTCAAGTGCTTTTGAGTACAGGAAAAGGTGGCGGAAAGCAGAAAAAGCAGAATTCAAAATCGCGCTGTATTTGGCTGGCTGACGAGTGGTTTTTAATCGCGGGTTTAGATTTGCCGTCGGCTGCTGATTACGAAGATTATCCCCAAATTGGTAACGGTGTGGGTTCGATTCGCCAGTTTATCCAGCAGTTTGAAACGGCTTTTGAGAAGCTGCAACCGATGCCAGTCGAGCCAGAGCGAAAGTTGGTTTGGGTGGTGGGGAATGCTGTCGAAAAAGCTTTTGAGCCGATCGTACAACAACTAAACCAAATTCCCGGCTTGTCCGTCAACATGGCAGCTCTGTGCAGCAACTACTGGGGACAAACGATCACTGTCACGGGTTTGCTCACCGGGCAAGATTTGCTCGAAGCTTTGCAGGGGCGAGACTTGGGAGATGGCATCCTGCTGCCGTCGGTGATGCTAAAACAGGGGGAACCGCGTTTTCTCGACGACATGACCCTCGAACAGCTCGCCAGCTCGCTAAAAACCCGGATTTTGCCGGTGAGCGGAGTAGAGGAACTAATCTCGGCGGCGATCGGTCTGGCAAATGCTGAAGTTAAATTCTAAATTTTGAATGGAACATTCAAAAGTTAAGATGAGTAGGGTAATTGTGACTTGTAACCGTCGAGTTCAGGCTACAGACTAGAAAATTGAGACCTCAATCTTGCTCTAAAATTGTCTCTTAGGATTGCAGAGTAATTAAAAAATTATGCGTGTTTTTCGTCAAATCATCGTAGTCGGAGTGGGCGCTGCAATTACTTTGGGCAACGCCGCACAGAGTGCTTCAGCACAGTCTCCGACTCAATCTCAGGACAGTTTGGCCCTTAACAATCAGCTCGAATTAGGGCAGAAGGTTCGATCGACCTCGAACAAAGCGGCAGAATCAGCATCACAGCCCGAACAGTCGATCGCCCTTAACCCCCCAACCGGGCCCGACGAGCAAGCATCAAAGCCTCAACAGGCTGCTCCGGCTTCCCCATCAACTCTGTCTCAGGCCGGTGCAACGCCTCTAAGAGGGTTGGAACCGACACAGACTCAGCAGCCTTCCCCGAACCCTCCCAACAATGTTCCTGTGCCGAGTTCCCCGGTACCTATTCTCCGGGGCACTCCGAACGAAAGTTTCCCCCCTGTCCCTCCGAGGGGTATTTTAGACACCAAGCCTCCGGCTTCCCTGGAACCCAACCCGAATCCCCTGCAGTTTCCGACAAACCCGGAGGATGTCAGGATCGAGCAAACTGAGTCAATTACCTTGCAGCAGGCGATAGACCTCGCCCGCCGCAACAGCCAAGTTTTGCAAATCGCCGGACAGCAAGTGGAACAAAGCAGAGCCGCTTTGCGCGAACAGCAAGCTGCTCTTTATCCAGACCTGAATTTTCAAATGGACGCCAGCCGGTCTGTGACTGCCGGCGGAGAACTCGGAATCCGGGCTGGGCAGCGCCGCCTCAACGCTGTGGCTAACCGAACCGGGCAGCCCGCCGAGCAAGCCGGCACAAATTTCGGCAGCAACAGTCTCAACAGCACTTTGCAGTTGAGCTATGACATCGATTTGTTCGGAAGGCGGCGGGCTAACATCCGCGCTGCAGAGGAACAGTTGCGCCTTCGGGAATTGGATGTGGAACGCCAAGCCGAGGAACTCCGCTTCGACACTGCTGAGGCTTACTACACCTTGCAAAACGCGGACGGACAAGTTGCCATCCGCCAAGCTTCGGTCAGAAATGCCGAGCAAAGTTTGCGGGATGCCGAAGCTTTGGAACGGGCAGGGGTGGGAACCCGGTTTGCTGTGTTGCAGGCTCAGGCAAATTTGGCTAACGAACAGCAACAACTGTCAGTTGCTCGTCGTGATCAGCGAGTTGCCCAGCGCCGTCTGGCTGAGATTTTGAATGTCAGCCAGTCGGCGAACTTGACAGCGGCAGATCCGGTAGAGCAAGCGGGATCTTGGAGGCTGTCTTTGGAAGAGAGTATTGTGCAGGCTTTTAAGAATCGCCCCGAGTTGGAACAGCAGTTGGTGCAGAGGGATATCAGCAAGCAGCAGAGGCGATCGATTCAGGCGGGGCGTTTGCCTCAACTGAGTGTTGGGGGTAGTTACAACGTGCTGGGACTAGACCCTGATAACCCCGATCCGTATACTTCTCGCGGCTGGGCCGATGGTTATTCGATCCGGGCGAATCTGACTTGGAGTATCTTCGATGGGGGCGCGGCGAACGCGAGGGTGAGACAGCGGGATGCTGATATTGCGATCGCCGAAAGTCGATTCGACCAACTCCGCAATCAGGTGCGCCGCGAAGTGGAACAAGCTTATTTTGGCTTAGAGTCGAATTTTGAGAATATCGAAACTTCTGAGGCGGGGGTTTTGCAGTCGAGGGAAGCTTTGCGTTTGGCGAGACTGCGGTTTCAAGCTGGTGTGGGTACTCAGACGGATGTGATACAGGCGGAAACTGATTTGACTAGGGCTGAGAGAAACCGATTGTCGGCAATTATCAACTACAACCTGGGGCTTTCGTCTCTCCAGCGGGCTGTGAGCAATCTTCCGACTAATAACCTCTCGGATGCTCCTTGAGATTGGGTTGGGGCGAGCTTTAATTACCAGATCAATTGGACATCCTGTATTAAACGTCCGACACATTAGTTAATATTTTGTAATAGAGTTCGATGTCAACTGCGTTAAGGAATCGGCAATGGCCAATATCAAGTTTGTGAAGGAAAATCAGGAAGTCATCGCAGCAGACGGAGCCAATTTGAGGCTCAAAGCTCTAGAAAACCGCATCGATTTGTACACATTTTCGGGAAAGATGATGAATTGCGGGGGCTACGGTCAATGCGGCACCTGCATTGTGGAAATTGTCGAGGGCAGTGAAAATCTGTCGCCCCGCACTGACTTTGAGAACCGCAAGCTCAAGAAAAAGCCCGAAAACTATCGCTTGGCTTGTCAAGCTATGGTCAATGGCCAGGTGAGCGTCAAGACTAAACCCTAACTGCCAGTGGGCATGGGGCATGGGGCATGGGGCATGGGGCATTGGGCATTGGGCAAAAGGAAATAAAAATTCTTGGATTCTGAATTTGGATTTTTTACCTATTCCACTGTCTAGTCCTGGCTTCTGCTGTATTCAAGTTTGCGTTCTACCTTTGAGTGATATCCTAGTTGTGTGTGTTTTTCTATTTTCCGATAGAGGCGAGCGTCTTCATGGAAGTTAACGATTTAGGGTTTGTGGCAACCATTCTGTTTGTATTGGTTCCCAGTGTTTTTCTAATCATTCTGTACATTCAAACAGCTAGCCGTCAAGGTAGAAAAGATTAGCAACTGCTGCTATTTCTGTCTGGTTTTGCGGCTTGAAAAAAAAAGCGCCAACAGCTTTTTGCTGAGGCGCTTTTTTTATTAACTGTTGAGTGTTAGCTGCTAAGATCAAATCCGTTAGCATCGGAATAGTAAATTCGACTTCACAGTCAACAGTCAACAGTCAACAGTCAACCGTCAACAGTCAACCCTCAACCGTCAACAGTCAACATCATTCCGGTGTTACCGGAAATGATATAACTCTTAACGATGAGATTCTAGCCGACTGTGCGGGCTAGCAAGACGGGACAGTTGGCATAAACTCGCACGTAGTCTGATAGCGAATTTCCTAGGAGTCGATCGATATCCACAAAGTTTTTGGCAACGCTGGGTCGCCGATCCGGGGAACCGATTACCAACAAGTCGGCATTCAACTCGTCTGCAATCCGACAAATTTCTTCCCCTGGCTTGCCTGTAGCACTCACGCAGCGGTAGCTAACTCCCATTTGTTTGGTTAGTGCTACTGCTGGGGCCAATACAGCGTCTTTTTCAGCACTTGTTGTTAAATCTGTGCTGGATTTTCCCGTCAAATCTTTGGTGACGTGTACTAAAATTATCTCTCCGCCACTGACTTCTTTGACCAAAGATAGCGCTAGCTCTAATGACTGTTTGGCAGCTTCTGATTTGTCTACCGCCACCATGACGCGCTTGATTTTTTTGACGTAGATGTCGTCTTTTACTAACAACATCGGTCTGGATGTTAGCTGGAAAACGTACTGGCTGACTGAGTTTTCCAAAATCGATTGCAGCCGTCCGAGTCCGCGGGAACCCATAATTACTAAGTCGGATTGTTCTTCTTCTGCGACTTGGCAAACTGTGGTTTTCGGGTCTCCCTGTTTGAGCCGGGGGTTGACTTTGCTGGGATCTATTTTCAAAGACTGGACTGCTTGTGCTAAAATCTTTCCTCCTTCTTCCAACTTCTCGGCCATGCCATCGGAGGTTACTTGCGGCGGCACGACGTGCAAGACGGTGACAGAGGTTTGTTGCAAGGAAGGGATGTCCATCAACATATTAAACATCTCTTCGCACAAGCCGCGACCGGCTACGGCTACTAAAATTTTTTCTATCATGGTTTTGGCGGTAAAAACAGTTGAGTTTTCTTGTGCGACGTTAAACTAGGGCGTTGGTACTCTAGTTTCTTACAGTCAAGCATAAGCCTGAAGTTTGTCTTATGATTTGTAGAAATGTAGCGTTTTGGAACGATTTGTAAAGTGTTAGAGAACGATCGAACTCAACCAGAACTCGCACCGGCTGGTGCTATTCAAAATCGTCGCGGGATGGACTCTGAGGGCTGGTTTGAATATTTGGTGCGAGTGTACCCTCATCATACTGACTACAGCGGTGTGGTGTGGCACGGGACTTATCTGGCTTGGATGGAGGAGGCTAGGGTGGAAAGTTTGCGCTCTCTCGGCATCGAGTATGCAGATTGGGTGGCGCAGGGTTTGGAATTGCCTGTGGTGGAACTTTCGCTGCGCTACCACCGGGCTGTACAAATGGGTCAATCTGTGGCAGTCAGAACGCGGATGGCTGCTAGCGAGGGTGTGCGGCTGCTTTGGGATTACGAAATTCGATCGGCTGAGACTCAGGAGTTATATGTGACAGCACAGGTAACTTTGGTGGGTGTCGATCGCGACAAGAACAAGATTATCCGGCAATTGCCGCCGGCGCTAAAGGAGGCTTTGACAAGGCTTTCTGTTAAACCTTCAACCTAAGCTACTGTTAACTATAAACAATAGTTTTTCCAGCCCTAGTAAGTAGAGTGCGTGACTTTTGAGTTATTACATTCGCCACCAAAATATTCTTTGGTCACGCACCCTACACAACTGCCTTCTGCCTTCATTGGAACTTTTAATAATGTCAAAAAAACTGGAATTGCCAGAGCCAAATATTGAACTTCAGCGCAATATTTGGGAAAAAACCGAGTTAAACTCTGCCTTAATAACAGAAGACAAAACTCTGGTTTCGGGAAAGTCAGACAGTTTAAAAAACGGTGAATTAGCTGACAGTCAAGGCAAAATTTGGGCGATCGTTTCGCTGTCGGCGGCGCTGCTAGCGGTGTCGCTGGCGGCGATTTTTATTAGGTTTAGCGAACGGGAAATCAGCCCGAATGCTACTGTTTTTAACCGTTTGTGGATAGCAACTGTGGTATTTGGAGTGTGGAATGGTGCTGATGCTGCGCGCCGCCGAATGTCTGGGGCCAAAGTTGAAGAGCGATCGAGCTACACTTTGCAGGATGTGATGTTGTTAACAGCCGTAGGTGTGGTTTCTTCTGCTTCTTTGGGTTTCTGGGCCTGGTCACTGACTCAGACTAATGTCGCTAATTCTACTGTACTGCGAAACTTAACTCCTTTATTTACTACTTTGGGGGGATGGCTGCTGTTGGGGCGGCGCTTTGACAACAGGTTTTTGGTGGGACTGGCGGTGGCTTTGTCTGGCGCAATTGCGATCGGAATGGACGATTTGCAAACGGCGGGAGACAATCTAGTCGGCGACATTGCTGCTCTTTTATCGGCGATGTTTTATGCAGGAAATCTGCTACTTTCAGAACATTTGCGGACGAAGTTTCCGGCGACAACTATATTGATGTGGCGCTGTTTTATTGGCAGTATTTTGGTTTTGCCACTGGTTCTGCTAGCGGGCGAGCGAGTTTTCCCTTATTCTTGGCAGGGATGGTTGGCTGTAATTGGTTTGGCGGTGATTTGTCAAGCTTTCGGCCAGGGACTGCTCATCCACAGTCTCGGTCGTTTGTCGTCGGGATTTGTCGCTCTTTTCCTGCTGCTAGAACCCGTGATTACTGCGATTATTGCCGGGGTGCTGTTTGCGGAAAGTTTGAGTTTGTTTAATTGGTTTGCATTCTCCGTAGTTTTGGCGGGAATATATTTGGCCAAATCTAGCAGTTCGGCAGATAAAAAATAAAACACACAGGAAAAAAAATTAAATGGTTGCAACATCAATTAGCCTGAATCGCTGGCATTATGACTTTAGTTTGCTGCCTCAATATTTGGAGGTGCTGTTTGCTAAATTGCGGATTGCGGTGGTGTTCGGCGGCGACTGCGATCGCCCCGGCTCAGTGATTTACAAAACTCACAATCCCCGCGCTTGGAAGAGTTACGAAGTCGTCGCCCGCGAGATTGCTACAGCATTAGCACAAATTGGCTTTCAGCAAGTTTTTGTCATACCTGACGACATGAACTTACCGGAACAACTAAAACAAAAAAATATCCATTTAGTGTGGCTGAATACTGGCGGAGTCCAGGGCTACAATCCTGTTTGTCACACTCCCGCATTGTTGGAAATGTTGGGGATGCCTTATGTCGGTCACAATCCTTTAAATAGTTCAACTTTAGATAACAAGCACGCTTTTAAACGGGAACTGCACTCAGTCGGAATTAAAACCGCTCCTTTTATGACTTGGCATCCTTCTCAAGGGATTTTGCAGCCTAATTTGCATCAGCGTTTTGCCATTGCTTTTGGTGACTATCAAGGGCCTTTTGTTGTTAAACCAGTATCCGGTCGCGCTTCGCTGCACGTTCATTTTGTAGACAAAATTGAGGGTTTGTCTGAGGCGGTTTCGGAAGTTCACCGAGAAACTCATAATACTGCTTTAATTGAAAAATATTTGCCAGGACGAGAATTTTGTGTAGCGGTTTGTGGCTATGTTAAATATGCTAAAGGCGGTTTTTCTAAAAATACAAAACCTTTTGCTTTTTCGACGGTGGAGCGCGTGCTTGAGCCTGACGAACTTATCTTTACTTCTATGGATAAAAAAGCGATTACGGCCGATCGAGGACGGTTGATGGGCGGTGAGGAACCTGAACTCAAACAAGAGTTAATTGAGTTAGCTCGAAAAATTTATTGGGAGTTTAGTTTGAACAGCTTGGTGCGGATCGATGTCAGAAGTGATGCTGATGGCTCGCTTTATGTTTTGGAAGCAAATCCCAAACCGGATTTAAAACATCCAGGGGAAAATGTGACGAGTTTGGTAGCTTTAGGTTTGGCGGAATACGGGATGAGTTATAACGATTTAATTTTTAGTTTATTGGCGGATAGGTTGGATTATTTGTTGACTCAGCATATCGAAATTATTCCTCATATTGTGGATTTGCTTGATTAATCGGACTTGCAGGGTGCGCTGCACCTTACCTGTAAACAAAAGGGATTTGTAAAGAAATATAAATTGTTGAGCAAAGTGAACACAGGCTGGCAAGTTGTGATAGCTTTGAGTAATATCAATTGCGGTTGCACTCCTCATGACAGTTGACAGTTGACAGTTGACAGTTGACAGTTGACAGTTGACCGAAAGCATCCAGGATACAAGCCCCCGGATTCATTCCTTCGCAGACTCAGGACCCAGAAATAAAAAACCTGTATTCGATGAAACTTGCCCCCCGAATGTATGCGTGGAGTCAATGCTTCAATCTAAAATCTAAAATCGATTGACTCGGAGTCGCAAAACTGAATGGTTGAGTGTTAACTGTTGACTCGATTTTATGATTCCGATGCAACCGGAAACGATATAAGATAGCGATTTGTAGAGACCCATTTTTGGGTCAGCATCAAAATCCCTCAATTTATATTAATTAGATAAAACACATGGAAGCATTACTTTTATTAATAGGATTTGGAGGCGGGGCATTAGTCTGCTGGCTAATTTTGAATAAGCGCAATTCACGCAATTTGGTGCGGATGCAGGGTTCGCAGGAGGCTATATCGAATTTGGCTGCTCAGTTGGATTCCCGATCTTCGGAATTGCGGCAAAAGGTGCAGAATGAAAATCAGCTAAATTCTGAATTGTCTCAGTTACAAAGTCGGTTGGAAACTGTGACTCGCGAGCAAGAAGTGTTAAAAAATCAAGTGTCGGAAATGGAAGAATTTTTGGCAGGAATTGCCCAGGATCGATCGCAAATTGATGCTCTGATTGCTGATTTGCAGTTTCAGCTAGAAAATGCTCAACAAGCTGAGTCTCAGTTAGCAGAAGTGGCAGAACTTCAAGAGCAGTTAGAAGTTGCGGAGCAGGAGCGATCGCAACTTAACGCTCAATTACTGGAAATGGAAGCAGAGTTAGAGACGGTGGATGCAGAACGTTCTCAATTTCACGCTCTGCTGTCGGAATTTGAGAGTCAGTTGGAAACGGCTAGCCAAAGCAGATTGCAGGTACAGTACCAGTTGTCGGAAATTCAAATTAAGTTTGATCGCTCCATTGAAGAGCGGCAGCAACTTCAGTCTCAACTTGCGGGTTTGCAAGCTCAACTGCAATTAGTCGAAGCTGAGCGATCGCAACTGCAATCCCAGTTAGAAACAGCTAACAGAGAGCGATCGTACCTTTACTCTCAAATCTCGGAATTTCAAAGTCAAATCGCTACAGCTAATCAGGCTCAAAATCAACTGCAATCTCAAGTAGGGGAATTAGAAAATCATTTAGAAACCGTCTATCAAGAACGTTTGCAGCTAAATTCGCAGCTATCAGAATTGCAAACCAACTCCCCAGCGGACGAGCCAGAATCTCCAGAACCGGAAGTAGAGCCTACTTGAGTATAAATCAAAGATAGGACAGAATCCCTCAGCAATAGGACATAATATTTACTCCTAAATTCCTAACAATCGAGCGGGATTTTCCTGCATCATTAAATCAATTTCACGCTGAGAAATACCTTCCGCCATCAGTTTTTTCACAAATAATTTGTAACCTTCTGCCGGTAAAGGATCTGGTTTTCTTCCCAAATCTGTACTCATAACAAAATGCTCGGCTCCGATTAGCTTAATCGCTGCTGCCATCTTACTAATAGAAACTTGATGCCAGTTTTTGTGTCCCTGATCAGCGGCATTTTCTCCCATCAAATCGTTCACAAATGCGAGTTCTAGGAAAGCTCCGGCTGCGGCGGCTGTTTGCATATTTTCTAGGGATAAACCGGGTACATCCGCCATTGCGTGGGTAATCAGAATGTTCTTAATGTTGAGCCGATTGGCTTCAGCTACAACTGCCATCACTTCTTCTGAGGAAATATGACCAGTTTCCAATACCAAATTCTCTTGGGCTACCATCTTCAACACCGCTGCAGTTTCCGGTAAAACCTTGCCATTTTCCGCAACTTTAATCCCCCTTCCCGACTTGTGAAAAACCTGCAAGTGATGTTCAGCATCAACCGTTGGCAGCCACACTACTTTACCGTATTTGCCACCGATGCGGTGCATGGCGTCTACAGCATCGGGATTAATTCCGCCTACCGAATGATTAAGAACAACTCCCCCGAAAACTTCGATTTTTGGTACTATTTTATTAACCAGAACTGCCCGCGCTGCTGTACTGGCAAAGTGATTTTTCAATACCACAGCTTTCATCTTCGCCATAGCAGCTAATTTCGCTACTTCAAAATCATCCAACCTGCGAGGAATCACATCAGGAGAAGAATGAATGTGAAAGTCGATCGCACTTTCGATCGTACTCTTTGGCAAATTGACCATCGGCGAATCTTCGACAGCATAAACTGGCAGACAAAACCAATAGCAAACCATCCAAACTAACGTTAAAAAAACAGCTTGCATTCCTCCCCTCTTCCCTTCTCCCCTCTGCGTTCTCTGCGCCCTCTGCGGTTCATCCCCTCTTAATCCTCTCAAATAAAAGATTTAACCACATTTGCCAAAGCTTCAGCATTTTCTTCGTGCATACCCAAAGAACCAGGAATAACTCGCGATACAACACCCGGTAATTCCGTTAATGCTTCCATTTCCGCCTTTGATTTGGGCGGCGCATTTTCAGCAATTACAACCATCACCGGCACTGCTAATTGGTTAAATTTATCTGTAAATTCCGATCGCACTTTTGCCGGATCTAAACCACCAGTCACAAAGGCAGCGGAACCGTATCGAGCACCGGGTTTTTGCGTCACTTGCCATTTGCCTTGAATGAAATCCGGCGTGACTTTAGCTGCATCAACATAGACGTGGCGACGGTACATCAAACTGAGAAATGACGGCGCAGTGTTGAGTTTGTATAGGAATTGTCCCAGTAAGGGCGATCGTACTAATTCTCTCACAATTCCATGCCACCCGCTTTGCTGTTTGCTCATCGTCGGCAAAGGCCCGCGCCAAGTCGGCGCAGCTAACACAATCTTTGACCAAACATTCGGCTGGGATTGCGCTAATTGCATCACATAACCCGCAGCGTGACCGGCAGCCACTACAGCAACCGGAGTCTTAAAAATTGACTCAACAAAATCCTTGAGAAATTGATGATATAATTGCGGTTGATAGTCGGTTCGCGGGCGATCGGATTCGCCAAAACCCGGCCAATCTAAGCTCACAACTTGAAATTTATGAGCTAACAATTCTGCTAAAGGACGCATTTCTTCTCGCGTCGAAACCGTACTGAAAGCAGGCAGCAGCAATACAGGATTTCCCTGTCCTCTGGTTTCGTAAATAACTTTGATTTGTGTTTCTTTCCAATTCCACAGATATTCTTGAACTGTGGCGGAATAGTTGCCCGAACCTGATTTTGTTAAATTTGTAGTTTGAGTCATGGCTGTTTATTCTTTTAATTTGCTTCGGCTTGCTTGCTCAATTCACAAGCAAGTGCCTTATTTTTCATCATTTGAAAGATGTTATAAAATCCGTTAGCGCGGGAAGGTGTCAGACTCACATTCAAGCCCGTGTCTTGAATAAAATCTGGGGTAATGGTGACAATTTCAGCAGGCGTTAATCCGCTCAAACCTTCCACCAGCAAGCCAACTAATCCTTTGACTAACTGAGCGTCTGAATCGCCTTGATACAAAACTTTTCCGTCTGCCAAATTTGCAGTAATATAAACTTGCGACACGCAGCCAGAAACTTTGTTTTCCGGCAGTTTGTCGCTTTCGGGAAATGCTGGGAGTCGCTTGGCATACCACAGAAGTTGTTCGTAGCGCTGTTTCGGATCGGAGTGTCGCTGAAAGCGCTGGACGATTTTAGCTAGGGCTGGCGGTAGCGCGGTGTTTGCGGACATGATTCACTCGTAGCGGTTTACTGCGTTAATATTATACATTTAATTTTGCCTACGGGTGCGATCGCCTGCTCATCTGCTCCCACTGAAGCCGTCTTCAGGTGAATCGGTTATTGTTATTGTAGTTAACGAGTTCGAGCATTCAAAACAGAGGAAATATGGTATTTAGTGCTGTTAATCAAGATTGTGGTGTAATGTAGTGAATGTCCCAAAAATCTGGCTAAAATATCGAGTTTTTCAGGCAGTTGTCTTCTTAGGATTGGGTTTGCTGTTAACCATCGCCCTTTCGCTTTCTTTTGGTGCGGTACCGATGAGTGCAGCTCAATTGTGGCAAGCATTTCTGCACCGAGGTGATGCTGTCAATCAAACTATTTTATGGGAATTGCGTTTGCCCAGAGTTGCGGCAGCGCTGACGGTTGGTGCGGCTTTAGGAATGTCGGGGGCTTTGCTGCAAGGTTTGCTCCGCAACGGTTTAGCCGATCCTTTTGTATTAGGAATTTCGGCGGGTGCAGGGTTGGTGGCGATTACTATGCTGACTTTGGGAATATTTCAAACTTGGGTGCCTTTGGCGGCTTGGATAGGTGCTATTTTAACTTCGATGCTGGTCTACTTTTTGGGAAAAACTAAAAATGGCATTTCTGTGGAACGTTTGGTTTTAGCTGGTGTGGCTGTGAGTTCTCTGTTTGGGGCAGTACAAACTACACTGTTGCTGTTAGCTGAAGACAGCCGTTTGCAAGCTGCTTTGAATTGGTTAATCGGTAGTTTGAACGGTCGCGGTTGGTCGGATTTGCAGGTTGCTGCACCTTATATTTTGGCTGCTTTGCTGTTAGGATGTTTTTTGGGGCGATCGATAAATTTGCTGGCTTTGGGCGACGATTTAGCTGTTGGTTTGGGGGTTTCGCTGGTACGATCGCGCTTGTTGATTGGTGGTGTTGCTACTTTGCTAGCTGCGAGTGCTGTCAGCATCGGCGGATTGATTGGTTTTGTGGGATTGGTTGTGCCTCACGGGGTGCGTTTGTTGGTTGGTAATGATTATCGGTTTGTGTTGCCGCTGAGTGCGATCGGCGGTGCTTGGGTGTTGACTTTTGCTGATTTTTTGGCTCGTTTGGGTGCCGTAGAATTGCCTGTGGGTACGGTTACGGCTTTGTTAGGTTCTCCACTGTTTGTTTGGCTGCTTTATCGGCGTTCTAGTTATTAATAAGAAGGAAGAAGGAAGAAGGAAGAAGGAAGAAGGAAGAGGAAAGAAGGAAGAAGGAAGAGGGAAGAAGGAAGAGGGAAGAAGGAAGAAGGAAGAAGGAAGAAGGAAGAGGGAAGAGGGAAGAAGGAAGACGCAAAATTAATTACCGATTACCGATTACCAATAACCAATAACCAATAACAAAATATAATGTCTTTAGAAATTCAAAATTTAACAGGTGGTTACGGCGAAGTTGCGATCGCCCATAACATCACTTTATCTTTACAACCTGGTGAGTGGTTGAGTCTCATCGGTGCCAACGGTTCTGGTAAGTCTACTTTCTTGAAGTTAGTTAGCCGCATCCTAACTCCGCAGCAAGGAAGTGTGTTGCTTGATGGCAAGGCAATTCATACTCAACCTGCTGCTGTTGTCGCTCAAAAATTAGCGATTTTGCCGCAGCAGCAAACAGTGCCAGAAGGTTTGACGGTAAGGCAATTAGTTAGTTTGGGGCGTTCTCCTCATCAGGGTTGGTGGCAGTGGGAATTGAGCAAGGAAGATGCAGAAAAGGTGGAAGTTGCTATCAGTCAAACAGGGATTGAGGAATTTCGCGATCGCCCAGTCGAACAACTCTCAGGAGGCGAACGCCAGCGCGCTTTCCTCGCCTTAGCTTTGGCTCAAAACCCGCAAGTTTTGCTATTAGATGAACCTACGACTTATTTAGATATTTGCTATCAGTTGCAATTGTTAGAGTTGCTTAACCGACTAAATATAAAACACAAATTGACTATTATTACGGTGCTGCATGAAATTAATTTAGCTGCGAGGTACAGTTCCCGGATTGCTATGTTAAATAAAGGAGAACTTTTTTGTGTAGGAACTCCCGCACAAGTTTTAACTCCTGATAATTTAGCTGAGATTTTTGGGGTAGAAGCTATCATTTTAGAAACTTCTGTAGGCTTGCAGATTTGTGCGATCGCTCCCACTCTTCACACTTAACATTTTTATGATAAGTATAACCTCGCCCTCGCACTAAGTTCTCAAGTTTTTCATAATTATTTCAATTAACTTATTGCCACAATCCGCTGTTCTATCTGAGTGCCAAATGCTTTAAACTATTGCCTAATACTGGTTCCAAAAGGTCGAAGAAAACTTAAGAGATACTTAAAAAGTCCGAAGTCAGGCAATAAATGCGGTTTTTCATACAAAATCTACCGTAAACTATTGATATTTAAATCATTAAGCGCTAAAGTGCGATCGAACTTCCCGTCATATCGTTTCCGGTTGCATGGGTATTGTTGAAATATCCAAACAGTCAACCGTCCACAGTCAACCGTCAACAATCATTTCTGAGTGCGATCGAACTTCCCGTCAATTCTGTCTCAACCTGGTCTAAACTCGCTGTAACTCCCGCCTAAACTATGTACAAAACTTTTTTTTCTCGTACCGCTATCCTGTTGCTGAGTTTAGCATTTACCGCTTGCTCCGCCGCCACTTCACCCCAAATTGAGCAATCAACTCCTGCGGTTTCGCCAGCCAATCAACCACAAACAACTAACAGCGAATCAGCACAAAAAGTTGTAGCTTTAACACCTTTAACCGCCGATATTATCCATCAACTCGACCCAACCAAACTTGTAGGAATTCCCGGCAGCGCATTAGTCAGCAGCAACCCCAAATTTAAAGGGATTACCGCAGTCACTGCAGAACGCACCCCTCCCAATTTGGAAAAAATCATCGCATTGAAACCGGATTTGGTCGTAGGTGCGTCGGGATTTCATGACCAAACCATGCAAAAATTGCAGCAGCTAGGAATAAAAACTTTACTCACTCAAGTTGATAGCTGGAAATCCCTAGAAGAGTTAACAACAACTTTAGCTAAATCCCTCAATGCCAATCCCGAACCTCTGTTAAAACGCTACCAAACATTTTTATCAGATATCCCGAATCAAAGCCCCGCCACTTTAGTTTTGGTAAGCAGACAACCGATTTTATCGCCCAATCAAAGCAGTTGGGCTGGAGATTTGCTGGGTAAGTTTAACGTGAAAAATGTCGCAGCCCAATTGCAAGGAGATAGCCCCGTTCGAGGCTACGTGACGCTTTCAGCGGAAAAGATTTTAGAGGCTAATCCCGAAGTAATCATTGTAGTCGATCGGGGAGAAGGAATTTTAGACCAATATAAATCTGATTCATTTTGGAATCAACTAACAGCCACAAAAAATAATCGAGTTTACGTTTTTGACTACTATGGATTGGTCAACCCAGGTAGTATCGAAAAAATTGAGCAAGCAATTGCTCAACTTAAACAAGTTCTCGCTAAAAAGTAGAACCCAGATTTTGAGAGATACAAAATCTCTAGAAATCATGGAACAAATTGACTACAATTTCTCTGAAAGTGAGAAAGCTAAAGGCAGTCAAAAGCGCGCAGCGATGGGAAACCTGGTTTTTGACACTGACTCTTAATGGTGTCGGATCGCCCTCAAGAAGCTAAATCCAAAGGCGGTAAACCGCGCAACTGCCGCAGCGCGTTGATACACGCCTGGCAGTCGCAGCCAAACAGCGCCGCCGCCGCATCGCTTTCTTCTTCCGAAAAATCCAGCATCGCCACCCGTTCTTCACCCGGGCGCTGCCAAGTAATTCTCGGCTTAGAAGCCACAGCAGTAGACTTGCCAGGAAGCCGCACGCAAGTCAGACGCTGAGTGTGGGGCGATCGCACGCATTGAGGCGAATCAGCCGATTGGGCTGGTGTTTCGCCAATTTGAGCGGGATTTGCGATCGCGCTCAAAGACATCACAGATCCAAACAGCGTCGGACTTACCAATAAAGTGAGGAGCAATCGATTCATTTGTCGTCTTTAAGAACTTTAATGTATACAGTAGCCGATTATCTGTTGCAATTCAACAGGGTTTTCGTCAGACATCAGTAAGATTTGCCGTTATTAAGGCTTAAAAGCCGAATATTTACCGTTTAAACCTTCAACAATTGTCCGGGTATTAGCAACGAGCATTTTCTGATAAGTATCACCTTGGCTCCCCAGTTTAAGATTTGTTGCAATTTTAGTAAATTTAGCTGGCCAGTGATAACAAACTCTTCCAATGTGGGTAAACTGATTTCAGCAAGGACAACTCGAAGCAGCGAACAAGTTTACCTCAAAAACCAGGTGGGGAGTGATGAGTACAGTTTTAGTGGTGGAAGATTCCCGCAGCCAACGGGAGTGCATTTCACATCAGTTGAGATGCAGCGGATTGAATGTAATTCAGGCATCTGACGGTGTGGAAGCGCTGGCTAAAGTTGAGAAAAATTGCCCCGATTTAGTATTATTAGATGTCATAATGCCCCGTCTGGACGGCTACGGGGTTTGTCGTTTAATTAAAGCTAATCCCGAAACTCGGAACATACCGGTGGTATTTTTAACAGGGAAGGGACAGCAGTTAGCTTTATTTGCGAGGTTCCAGGGCGATCGCGCCGAGGCTTATGTTAGCAAACCTTGGCAGCCGAGGGAACTTTTGGCAACGATCAAAAAAGTTTTGCTCAATGCCAATATTAAGTTCGATCGAGCTTCAGCAGACGCTTGGACGGAATACGGAATTTTAAACTTAAGTACGATCGAACTGTATCAAAGCCATGCCGATGCTTGGACAAAATACAGTTCCCAAATTATTAAATTGTACGATTCCAGCTTAGCAGCTTTCGAGCAAGCTTTGGCAATTGAACCGAGTCACTCGAATGCAAACAAGTATCGCAACCGAGTCCAAACAATTCGGGCAATTTTGATGAAAAAATTAGAGCAAACTAAACCTTGCAAAGTCTGCGATTATTATTACGGTAAGGATGGCATCAATTGTGCGATCCATCCTGCTGGCCGCCCTCCAGAACAGTGTCGCGATTGGGAATTTAATTAAACAAAAATGAAAACAAATAACCGCGCTAACTTAGAAAAGCTACTGCAAGAAAGAAACGAACATCCCGAAACAATGGCGGAAATTGATGAAAAAATAAATTCAACTTTCCGCAAAAATTATGCAATTTTAGTAATGGATATGTCGGGATTTTCGCGCACGACAGTCCGCTACGGAATTATTCATTTTTTGGCAATGATTCACCGGATGCACGGAATTGTCAAACCGATAATTTCCGAATACGGTGGCACTGTAGTTAAGGAGGAAGCAGACAATATTTTTGCAGTTTTTTCCGATGTCAAATCAGCGGTGGAAGCTGCGATCGACTCTTTGAAACACACAGCGGCTGTCAACACGACACTGCCACCGGAGATGGATATTTACCTCTGCATTGGTATTGGCTGTGGCGATGTTTTGATGCTGGAAGGAGAGGATATGTACGGATCTGAATTTAATCTGGCATCTAAGCTGGGAGAGGATTTGGCGGAACGCGGAGAGATTTTGCTTACCTCAGCAGCCTTTGAAAAGTTGGAAGGTGACAAGCAAGATTGGGAAAAAGTGGAACTTTCGGTTTCAGGTTTGGAATTGGTGGCGTACAAGCGGCTGTAATCGGGTAAATTTCTGTTGTCTTCTCGTTCTTTGCCCTGCTGGAAAATGAGAACATGAATTGTCCCAGCCTTGACTCGAAACCCGGTTTCTTCGCAGATATCGGGCGACTCAGCCATTTTGGTAGAAACCGTGCTGATGAGGCTATATTCTTAGAGAATATCGAATTTAAATAAAATTTAAAATCAGATGATTGAGGAACACAAAACTTGGCAATCTATTAATTTATCGGCTATTGGACAGCGGCTGGCTTGGCTGCAACAACAGCCAGACAAAGTTATTTTTTGCAAAGAGTCTGGTGTTCACTATGTTGCAGTCACAAAAGATCGATCGCACATTAAGCTATCTTTAGTAGAAAAAGTAAATCAGCATACAGATTTACTGCAATCTGTTTTCGATTTCAACAATCCTTTACATCTAGTGTCTGAATATACTCAGGCGATGATGTTGGGTTTAGTGTGGCAAAGCCAACCTCAAAGAATCTATATGGCTGGATTTGGCGGCGGCAGAATTCCCTTAGTTTTGCACCACTATTTGCCGGAAACTGTCATTGAATGTGCGGATGTCGATCCGATCGCGATCGAAGCAGCTACACAGTGTTTTGGGGTGAAATTGGACGATCGGCTAACTGTAACAATTCAAGACTGCCGAGAGTATTTAGAGCAGCAAAAACCGGATATGCAGTACGATATCATCATGACGGACGTATTTTTTGGCAACGGCTACTTTCCGCACAGGCTGGCTACCAAAGAATTTTATCAACTCTGCAAAAAACGCTTGTCAAGTGAGGGAGTTGTGCTGGTAAATCTGCTGCAAAGAGATGAGTTTTATGCGGAAAAAATCAAGACTTTTCAAAGCGTCTTTTCTCAGGTGTTCGTGTGTCCGTGGAAGGACATTAACAGCGTTTTGATTGGTACTAACAGCGCTATTTTAGAGAAAGACGAGATTGTTGCTAGGGCAAAATATTTGCAAGATGGCTATCAATTTTCATTTCCATTAACAGACAGAGCACAGGAAGTAAAATTAGGTACTGAATTGGCGGAAGCTGTACCTAATTTAGATCGAGCTCAAATTTTGCATGACGATTCGCCCCCCGCTGGTTATTTTGATTGCTGGTTATTCTGATATTTATAATAAGTCCGGGTTTACTCTTTGTGGAACAGGCATCTTGCCTGTTGCTGATACGAAGTTGAGATCACCCAGGGATTGAAAGAGACTGCGAGATAAAATTGCCCTCCGAGTGCGATCGGATATAACCATCGACAATAGGGCAACTGAGGACACGACATTGCCGTTTCCCTACCCCAACATAATCAATCTTTCTCGATAAGAGATATAACCATCGCCCGATTAATTGTAGGGAAAGCGCACGGCGTCGTCTCCTGACTGTAGGTAATATCAATTCCGATACCACCGGATTTGATATAACTCCTATTTCATACATTCAACCATCTGCTGTTCCAGCTTAGCCAACAATGTATCAACATCTGTTGCAGCTTCTTCAAAACAAACAGGAGGTTCAGGCTTAGGTTCAAAAAAAATCAACTTAATTTGACCTTCTCCGATCGCCAAAATCGCCACTTCTGTCTCAGGTTTGTGAGCGTTCAACACACCTACAACTTCCTGAATATGACTTTTTACTTGGCGGTTCAACTCCTCAACCGCCTCTTTCTTACAATACACAAAACGCGCCGTTTCTGCAATATCAATTGCTAAAATCTCCTCGCTTTCTTCTCCCCTTTCCAGAAATAGTCCCCAAGCCAAAGCAGCCAATTCATGTTGATTAGCTTTCACGAATTTATCTAATTTGCGACTCCAGCTATTTTCGTTGGGTTTGGACTCAGGGCTATCAAATAGAAACATTTTCTCTTCTTGCTTGTAGAAACTAATATTTTGCAGTCAGTTGGCCGTTGTCATTAGTTAGGATTCAAATTACCAACTATATCATGTCTGGTTGATTCGCGCTCGGATAATTTTCGATCTCCTAGGGGCGGGTTTTACCAACAATCTACCTGTCAACCTAATTATCTCATAAACCAGCCCCGCCCATATACTTATGATGCTACCAGACATGATATTACCAATGCCCAATTCCCAATGCCCAATTCCCAATTCCCAATTCCCAATTCCCAATTACCCAAAACCGCTGCGTTTCTATCTTATACCAGATTGCACGCGCCAGAGCGCCGCATAAATTCCGTCCTGTTCGATCAGTTGTTCGTGCTGCCCCGATTCTACCACCAGCCCCTCTTCCATGACACAAATGCAATCGGCATTGCGGACAGTAGAAAGACGGTGGGCGATCGCAATTGTAGTGCGATTCTTGGTAATTCGTTCGAGCGATCGCTGAATTGCCGCCTCCGTCTCGTTATCCACCGCTGAAGTAGCTTCGTCAAGAATCAAAATCGGCGGATTCTTCAAAACAGCCCTCGCAATTGCAATTCGCTGTCGCTGCCCCCCCGACAATTTTTGACCGCGTTCCCCTACAATAGTGTTGTAACCGTCCGGCAATTGCGCGATAAACTCGTGCGCTTCGGCAATTTTCGCAGCATTTACTATCTCTCGATTGCTTGCCTCAAAACTGCCGTAAGCAATATTTTCTGCCACCGTACCGTGAAACAAAAACACATCTTGACTCACCAATCCGATCGCTCTCCGTAAATCTTTTAAATTCAGGTTATTTAATTCTATCCCGTCGAGATAAATATTACCGTACTGTACCTCGTACAGCCTCAAGATTAGCTTCACCAGCGTACTTTTTCCCGAACCAGTAGCCCCAACAATCGCAGTAGTTTTTCCCGCAGGTAGAGTCAAGGAAAAATACTGCAAAATCGGTTTTCTTTGATTATAAGAAAAGGTAACATTTTTAAATTCCAACTCACCCTTAATCGAACTAACCGGCCGCCGAATATCACCCGTGTGAATTGCGATCGGAGTATCCAACAAATTCATCACCCGATTAGTAGAAGCCATAGCGCGCTGGTATTGATCCAGAGTATTTCCCAGGCGAGTCAGCGGCCACAACAACCGCTGGGTCAAAAACACCAAAACGCTGTAAGTTCCCACAGACAACCGGCCCGCCACCACCTCCAAACCGCCCAGAAATAGCGTTGCAATAAACCCCAAGAAAATCACAACCCGAATTAGCGGAATAAAAGCTGCCGAAAGTACGATCGCCCGTCGGTTGCTTTGGCGGTAAGCTTGGCTTTGCGTTTCGATACGCTGAATTTCATAATCTTCGGAAGTAAAACTTTTAATAGTAGTAATTCCCATCAAATTATTCGACAGTTGCCCGTTCAGAAAACTCACCTTTTCCCGCACATCAGCATAGAAAGGAGCAAGGCGATTTTGAAAGGCGATCGAACCCCAAATAATAAAAGGTATGGGCAGCATTGACAGCCCAGCAACAGTAGGAGAAGCTGCAAAAAAAGCCGCACCAATCACAACAACCGTTGTAATTACCTGAATTACCTCATTAGCGCCGTCGTCCAAAAAACGTTCGAGTTGATTGATATCATCGTTGAGAATAGAAATCAAACCGCCCGTGCTGCGTTCTTCAAAATAAGCTAATTCTAATTCCTGCAAATGGCTGTATGCTTCCAGACGCAAATCGTGTTCAATATCCTGAGCCAAATTGCGCCACAAATAATCATAGGCATATTCAAAAACCGATTCCAACGTCCAAACAATCAAACTCACAAAAGTAATAATTGCCAGTTGCCAAAAGACATCTTTTATGCCCCACTGAGCGAGTATAGAATCTTGCTGTTTCACCACCACATCAACGGCAATACCGATTAATGCTGGCGGCGCTAAATCAAAGAATTTATTCAGCAGGGAACAGATACTTGCCAGCCAAGCTTTCAGCCGGTAGCGGCGCCCGTACTTCAGCAGCCGCTTGAGGGGATGGACAGGTTTTGATGGATTTGGTGATGCTTGAGAATCATTCATAGGGCATGGGGCATGGGAAATAGGGCTGAGAATTAGAAATTAGTAGGGAGTTCGGCGCGCACCTTACCTTTGTTTAATTGTTAATTCTCAAAAGCCCGGTTCCTAGGCTTTAAACGTTAACACTCGCTTCATTTTAGCGACTACACCAACTATTTGCGCCTCAATCTGAACGTCAATTACTGGTTGAATTGGGTTGTAAATTTTGGATCACAAGTTGTAATTCTGTCTCGCTTGTTGAGTCAGCTTCAACTTGTGTTCGAGACTTTGCCAATTTTCGGCTGCGATATCGCTGATAAACTCGTCGAGACTGTCGCGGTAAATAGAGAGCGATCGCAATAATTCCTCTCGATTGTACTTTGCCACCATCACTCCCAGTTCGGGATTGCCACCCCCCACCCGGCTCGTGTCCCGAAAACCCGAACTCGCCAAATGTTGGGCTAAATTAACAATATCCCGATCGCCCTCTCGATCGCACGCAGCAACCAGCGTCGCGCTAGCCATGAGCGGCAAATGAGAAATCCAAGCCACAGCTCGATCGTGCTCGATCGGCTCACATCGGTAAACTTTAGCACCCAGTAACCGCGCAATTTCCTCAACCTTATCCACCGCCACAGCCGGCGTCTGGGCCGTCGGCGTCACCACGTAAGGCCGGCCCACAAACAAATCCGGCACCGCCGCCTCAATTCCACTTTCAGCAGTCCCCGCCATCGGGTGTCCCCCCACAAAATTCGGCCACAGAGGAGACACAGCCTGCACTATGGGTGTTTTTACGGAACCGACATCGGTTACAATAGTATCAGGGGAAAGATAGGGCACCAACTCTCGGACGATCGGCTCGATCGACCCCAGCGGCGTGCAAATAAAAACCACATCGGCTGCTGCCATCAGAGACAGGTTTATGCTGGCTTCATTGACAACACCGCGAGCTTGCGCCCGATCGCAAGTCTGCTGCCGACTCGAAACCCCCAAAACATTAAACCCGCGCGATCGCAAATCCAGCCCGATCGAGCCACCAATTAAACCTAGTCCTACAATACCGATATTCATAGCAATAAAATGGGGATATTTGATACGGTGCCGCCCCCATGACAGTCGAGGAACTCCTGAAAAAATATGCCGCCGGAGAAAGAAACTTTGCCGGAATCAACCTGACTGAGGCCAACCTCAGCGGCGTCAACTTGAGCGGAGCCAACCTCAAGGGTGCGAATCTGAGTGTAGCAAACCTGAGCGGAGCCAACCTCAGCAAAACCAACCTCACAGGTGCCAAACTCAACATCGCCAGACTCAGCGGCGCCCATCTAGGCGGCGCCGACCTCACCGACGCCGACCTCAACGTCGCTTACCTAGTGCGAGTTGACCTCAAAAAAGCCATACTCATAGGAGCGAAACTGATTAGAGCCGAGCTCATTCGAGCCGAACTCAGCGGCGCAAACCTCAGCGGCGCAAACCTCAGCGGCGCCACCCTTACCGAAGCCACCCTTCGAGGAGCCAACCTCGCTCAAGCCAACCTTCGAGGCGCTCACCTCAGCGGCGCGTGCTTGACAGAAGCCAACCTCGAACAAGCCAACCTGCAAGGAGCCGACCTCAGCCGAGCCGACCTCAGCGGCGCCGACTTGCGAGGCACAGAACTGAGACAAGCCAACCTCACTCAAGCCGTACTCAGCGGCGCCGACCTCAGCGGCGTCAATTTGCGCTGGGCCATCCTCAGCGGTTGCAATCTCCGCTGGGCCGACCTCAGCGAAGCCAAATTGAGCGGCGCCGACCTCAGCCGAGCCGACCTCTGCCACGCCAACTTGCTGAATGCCAGCTTAGTTCACGCCGACCTGACAAATGCCTATCTGATCCGCGCCGACTGGATTGGAGCCGACTTAACCGGAGCCACCTTAACCGGAGCAAAACTTCACGCAGTTTCGCGACTCGGCATCAAAACCGAAGGCATGACCTGCAAGTGGGTTGATCTGAGTCCCAACGGCGACCACAGCCAAATTTACTGGTTGAACTCCGGAGGAACCCACGAATTTTTTCACGAAACCTTGCCCACAGTTCGGATCGTGATTGACTCGCCCTTAGACCAAGGTGCTCATTTTGCCCTAGCAGCAACTTATTACCAAATTGCCCAACAATACCCCAGTTTAAGTCAGCCTCCCACGATCGAAGTCAGCTCCAGGCGCACCGTACTCGCCTTTAAAATGGACAGCGACGATAAATTATTTGCCACCGCTTACGTTGCCATCATTCCTTTTAACGACGCTGCCATAACTCAAAAAAACCTAATAGCTTTGATGAAAATGATTCAATCCCACGATGCAGGCAAACTTAACGTCAAAGAATCTAAACACGTCCAGTTATGCAGCAAAGCTCTCAACCAAGCTATCAGCAAAGTAGACCAAATCAAAATTTCCAGTTCTTTTCCAAAAATCGGCGAAAGCATCAATTTCTTTCAAATTCCCACACAGATGATCTTAATTAATTCCCGCGATCAAAGACTCAGCGTATATCACCACCCCGCCTTCGGCAAGCGGCTGATTAAAAAATACGAGCCAAGTAACTCAACATCGGGTAAGTTAGCCGAAAGCACAAAATTGGCTCAAGCTAATATCACTAGCATTTTGGATTTTATAAAAGGCTTCCACAATATAGATGTCTAAGCATATTGCATCAAGTTACAAAAAATGCTTATTCTAGTTTAAAGGTTGGCACAACAAAGCTTTGTTCTAGCTAACACATCAGGGAAAGTCAAAAGCATGGACGCCGAAGAACTCATCACCAAATATGCAGCAGGAGAAAGAGACTTTACTGCCATCCTCCTTTGCGAGGCAAATCTCAGCAGGATCGATCTCAGTGGGGCTAATTTCAGTGAGGCAATATTGAGCCTCACCAACATGAGCGGCACCAATCTCTCAAACGCCAACATGAGAAAAGCCAAACTCAATGTTGCCAGACTCAGCGGTGCCAATCTCAACAAAGCCAACCTCAGCGGCGCTATCCTCAACGTAGCAAACTTGATTCGAGCCGACCTCCGCGAAGCCCAACTCGTCGAAGCTACAATGATCAGATCCGAACTGATCCGAGCCGACCTCAGCAATGCAAACTTGAGCGGTGCAAACCTCAGCGAAGCAGATTTGAGAGAAGCAACCCTCAGAGAAGCCAATCTAGAGCAAGCCGACCTCAGCGGGGCTCACCTTAGAGGTGCTTCCCTAACAGCGGCCAACTTGGAACGGGCTAACTTGCACAGAGCCGACCTCAGCAGGGCAGACTTGCGAGGAGTCAACCTCTGCAATGCCGAACTCAGACAAGCTAATCTGTCTCAGGCCAACCTCAGCGGCGCTGACTTGCGAGGCGCTAATCTCCGGTGGGCTGACCTCAGCGGGGCGAACCTGACCGGCGCTGACCTCGATGAAGCGAGATTGAGCGGGGCCAACTTGTACGGGGCAAATTTGAGCAATGTCAATCTGTTGAACGCTACTCTGGTACACGCGGATTTGACTCAAGCGAATTTGATTCACGCTGATTGGGTGGGCGCCGATTTGACGGGGGCGGCCCTGACGGGGGCAAAAATTTATGCGGTGTCTAGGTTTGATGTGAAAGCAGATGACATTACCTGCGATTGGGTTGACCTCAGTCCTAATGGCGATCGCAGCCACATTCAGCGCTTTACCCCGGAAGAATCTCAAAGGTTTTTCAATGCTACACCGCCGACAGTTCAAATTATTGTCGATCGACCCCTCGACCCGGATGCTAACTTTGTCCTTGCAGCTACCTACCGCCAAATTGCCCGTCAATACCCTGCTTTGAGCCATCCTCCCAGTATCGAAGTTAATTCCAGACGCACAATCATATCATTTAAAATAGAGCAGGACGAGCAACTATTTCCCACCGCTTTCGTGGCGATTACTCCCTTTAGTGATGCAGCATTTACTCAGAAAAATTTGATTACTTTGATCAAGATGATTCAACCCCAAAGTGGTAATAACCTGGGCGTCAGAGTCTCAAATATGGTCGTGCAATTAAACGTAGCCCTGACCAAAACAATGAGAAAAATAGGGGAAATGAAAATTCAGCCGATTCGCCTCGATCGCGAACCGATGTCAACTTTTTTTCAATCGCCTACCCAAACTGTACTGGCTAACTCCAGCGCCGAAAGTTTGATGATTCACTATCACCCAGATTTTGGCAGAAACTTGACAAATTTGCCCGGAGTCAACAAAACGTCTATCAGTCCTGCAATTAAAGCCCAAAGATTTACCACCCCGCCGCTAAATACGGTCATTGAGTTTGTCAAAAGCTTTTATCAGCTCGGTGAGTAAATAGTATAAATTAATTTGAGATTATTTCTATTCATGCCATATAAAAGTTAGCCAATTGCCATTTCATTCAAGTAAAAAAAATGGAAGCTGAAGAACTGCTCAAACGATTTGCACTCGTCAAGAGATACACAGAAGGCGACAGAGATTTCACAGGAATTAACCTGAATGAAGCGAATCTCAGCCGCATCAACCTCAGCCAATCAATTTTAAGGGGGGCTAGCTTATTTGTCACCAACCTCAGCGGCGCTAACTTGAGCGACGCTAACTTGAGCGACGCTAACTTGAATGTGGCTAGACTCAGCAGTACCAACCTCTCGCGGGCAATCTTAAACGGGGCGACTCTCAATGTAGCAAACTTAGTCAGAGCAGATTTAAGTGCAGCTCAATTAATCCGAGCATCCCTGATTAGAAGCGAATTAGTCCGCTGCGAACTCAGCAAAACTAACTTCAGCGGTGCAAACCTGACTGAAGCAGATTTAAGAGAGGTAAAACTGACGGAAGCTAACCTGTGCGGTGCTAATCTTTCCGGTGCAAATCTCAGAGGTGCTTCGGCTGCTTCAGCTAACTTTCAAGAAGCTAACTTACACGGCGCAGATTTAGCGAAAGCAGAACTTAGCGGCGTCAATTTGAGCAATGCCGATATGAGACAAGCTTCTTTGCAACAGGTGAATCTCAGCAGTGCAAATTTGAGCGGAGCTAACCTCAAATGGGCTGATTTGACGGGAGCCAACCTCAACGGCGCCGATCTGAGCTGTGCTAAATTGAGCGGAGCTAACCTTAACGGAGCAGATTTAAGAAATACTAATTTAGCAAGTGCTAGTTTCGTTCACGCTGATTTGACAGAAACAAATTTGATTAATGCAGATTGGGTGGGCGCTGATTTGAGGGGAGCAACTTTAACAGGAGCAAAACTGTATTTGGTTCCTCGATGTGGCATCATCGCAGAGGATATTACTTGCCAGTGGGTTGACCTCAGCCCCGCAGGCGATCGCACTCAGATTCAACAATTTAATTCGCCGTCAGAATCGAGAAAATTTTTAAATCACACGCCGGGGTTAGTGCAAATTGTGGTTGACGCACTTTTAGACTACTCAGCAAACAGCACTTTAGCAACAGCTTACAGCGAAATAGCTCGGCATTACCGGGCAATGATTTTTCCTCCTAATATTGAAGTCGGCTACCGCCGCACAACTCTAACTTTTAGATTTGAGAGCGATGAGCATTTATTGCCAGCAGCTTTTTTAGCGATTCTTCCTTTTAAAGATGCTGTACAAACTCAGAGAAATATTATGGTTATAGGCAAAAATATCGAAAGTCAAAATTTGGATGAAAAGCGAATTGTGCAGTTGCGTAAAGCATTGAGTACAGCTACAAATAAATTAAATGAGTTGATAAATTTGGTGTCTAATATATCACGGGTGAGTCAGCCAACAAAATTTTTTGATTCACCAACCCAAACTATTTTAATTAGTTCGGGACAGGAGAGTTTGATGGTGAATTCTCACGGGAATTTTGGGAAGGGAGGTGCAACTCATCAGGAGAGTAAATTCAGTTTGCCTCTCGGTCAAAAAGTAGTTGATTTTCTGGCCAGTTTTGACTATGTTGAGTGAGAAATGTCAATTTTAAAACCGATTGATTGAGGTAGAAGTCCACAACTCGCTGCTCCGCTTCCTGCGATCGAACTCCGAGCCGCACTGGCCACACCATTTAACGATGGCGCGGCTCGTGGCGCGGGCTTTGCGCTTGGGGCGCAGCGCTCTGATCCAAACGGGGCTTCCGGCGGGAGCTTACCGACAGCGGTATCGAGTCAGCTATTTGATGCCGATTTTGATGTGGCCGCAGCCTGTAATTTTAGTCGCGCCGACACGGGTGATCGAGCATTTGAGAGCGGTGGAAATTCCGCGCTTGCAAGAGTGGCTGCAAACAGAGGGGTCGATCGAGATTTATTCCGATCAGGCCACTGGACGAGGATTGATGCTAGCAGATCCAGAGTCTTGGCTGGCGGCTCGCTTGGCGGTGGATTCGCCACTTCACAGCAATATTCCGACAATTATCGACGGTGTGGATGACTTGGAAGTTTGGACGCGCCAGCAATTGACGGCGTGTTTGCAACCGGCTGACTGGAATGATTTAATGCAATCTCAGCCTTTGGAAGCCGATGCAATCCTCGAAGGGCGGGTAATGCTAACGCGGGCTTTCTTTCAGCATCCGGCGAAACCAGAGGAGTGCTATTTGCTGGAAACTGCAGAGCAAAATATTTTGCAGGGGCTGTTGGAAAGGATCGAGCCGAATTCGCTGATTCCGGCTGCTTGGAGCAATTTTTGGCAGCGGTGGGAAGGAAACGGAAGACTGCGGTGGGCGGAAATTAATCGGGAGGCTGGGTCATTTTCTCTGTACTGCGCGCCGGTTCAGGTGGCTGAGGTTTTGAGCAAAATTTGGGATTCTCAGCCTGTGGTGTTGATTGGGGGGGCGGTGGATGTGGAACCAAAGGCTCCGATCTTCCGGCAAATGCTGGGGCTGCCAGAATTGACGAGCGTTAAGTTTTCGCCCGATCGACAAAGCGAATTAATTCAACTGTACATCCCCAACTGGCTGCCGCTGCCGAATACGCCGGAATTTCAGGGTGTTTTAATAGAAGAAATTCGGACTTTGCTGTTGATGAGCGCGTCGGTGGCGGGTTTAACGGTGCTGATTGTTGGTGATGTACCGCTGAAGGCTAGGCTGGCGGCGATTTTGGCTTCTGAGTTCGGTTCTCGGGTGCAGGTAGAAAAAACTGATGTGGGCGAGAATGCGATTTTGGTGACGGGGTGGGAGTTTTGGCGGGAACATCAGGGGGAATTGAGGGCGCCTCACTTGCTGGCGATGGCAACTTTGCCGCTACCTTCTTTGGAGAATCCTTTGGTGACGGCGCGTGTGGCTTATTATAAGGAACGGCGCAAGGATTGGTTTCGGTTGTATTTGCTGCCGGCGGCGCTGAATGAGTTGCAGCGGGCGATCGCGCCGGTGCGAGAACGTCAAGGGGTGGTGGCGATTTTCGACAGCAGGGTGATTCACCGCAGTTATGGACAGCAGGTTTTAGCGGCTTTGAGTCCTTTTGCGAGGATTGATTATTTGGATACGACTTGGCTGACGCAGGCTTGAGATGACCTGTTGGCGTATAATTTGGTTGGGTATCCAGTTGAAATCTAATTTAGTAGACAAAGATTATGGGTGAAGCTAAGCGTCGCAAAGAGTCGATCGGCGACGAATACGGAAAAGAAGAACGCATCGTTCCCTGGCTGCCAATCACGAAAACCCAAAGCGAAGATTTTGTGAAGTGGACAAGCCGCGGAAGCTGGATCGGGATTAGTCTTTTGGTTGTTTGGTGGATTGTAGTGCGGTTTGTCGGCCCCTCGGCGGGTTGGTGGCAGGTTAACTGATGCCAGACTCGACAAATGCCTGTATTCTTGGCATTGTGTCGAGTTTAACTCGGAAACAAGCGGCTGAATTTTTAGGAAAAATTTAGTTGCAAATTTGGACTTGGTATGGTAAAGTAATTATCTGCGGGCAATTAGCACAGTGGTAGCGCACTTCCTTCACACGGAAGGGGTCACTGGTTCAAATCCAGTATTGCCCATGAAATTTATTTTCTGATTCCTCTTATTTCTTAGTCCCCCTCTGCTGGGACGAAATTTTGTGTAGCCGCAGTTTCAACCGCCCTCAGCTTCTTAAGCTTCAACATATTCGCAAATAGAGACAGGTTCGGGAATAGGAAAAGCATCCTCTTGTAGTCCTTCAATATGAAATGCGATCGCCTCTTTAATTAAATTTCTCACCTCTTCTAAACTTTCAGCCACAGCTACACATCCAGGTAAATCGGGAACATAAGCACCGTAGCTAGTTTCACCTTTTTCAATTACAACAGCATAACGCATTAATCTTCCTCCTCTTCTAGTTGAGCTTGCCGCCAAACACTTTTAAGCGTACCAATTGGCATATCAACGCCTAAATTACCTGACACCGTGACAGTCCCAGCCTTTTCTGGGTGTTTAAATTGACGATGACTGCCCTTTGTTCTAGCTAAATACCAACCATCATCTTCTAACATTTTAATAACTTCTCTAACTTTCATTTTTCATCTATAAAACTCATCAACTCCCGCATTTCTATCCCCATAATATGCTCTAACTTCAGCAACCTCTCCATTGTAACCTGCGCCGCTGATAAAAAACCTCATCCTGCTTTGGGTTCCAGAGTCCCGACGATCGTAATCTCTCTCAAATTGGGTCAACTGGCGATCGGAGTTCGGGATAGGTTAGCATGGGTGAGTTCTTTCCTCTTTTGCCATTATTTGACAGCCATTATAACCTTTTCTTGGCAAACCTCAATCAGACAATTGATGACACCAGTAGCAAGCAACTCTATAGTCTCTTGACTAAGTGAAGGCTTAGATGCTATGAAATTCAAAAGCATTTTATCTTTAAAAGTTGCAACTGCAACTGTAAAATTTTTGCCAAAAATAGCATCAGACGCAACAAAACTGATTTCTTCTATTTCCAAATCCCCATAAACTTCAGAAATATCAACTCTACCAATATTAGTAACCCCACTTGTTATGAGAAATTCATCAGGATTTTTAATATAAAATTCAATAATTTTTCGGAAAATCGTTAAAGGTTTAAAAAAATCTTGTGTGTTTAAGCCTAATTCAATATTTTTAGTAATATCTCTTGATAAATCCCAAAACGACATCTGAGGTTTTAGGTGATGGAATGAAGTTAAAAAGGAAGCTAAAAAACTCATGTGTTGATTTTTAATGGGAGGTTCTATACGCCTACGCAAATCCACATAAGAGCGACATGAAACCTTAATTCTTCTTGGCTTTTCCCTGCTAATTTTATTAGCTACTGTAAGTAGCATTGCTGCACATAACGCCCCATGTACTGTGGTATTTTCTTGCCGACAAAGTTCAATTATTTTTTTGGTTAACTCTTTTTCTAAATATCTATGAGTCATGCCACAAGTACGAAACTCAAGGGGAACCGTCTCTTCAGACTCTAATTGTTCTGGTTTATGTAAAAGCATTTGTAATTTCATTTTCAGCAAAAACCATGTGCCATTGCTGATCCCTTTCTTTCCTTTCATCCATTTAGGTAATAATTCCTCTAAGGGTGGAATAGCAAATCCGCAATCTATATCAATGGCATCTCCCGATGCAATAATTTGGTAACATTTTAAGATTTCTGATTGTAGACTTATAGAAGATAATCCGTCTGATATGGCATGATGTACAGTTGTGATTAAATAGTTGGTCTTGATTTCGGATTGCTTGTAAAGAAGAATGCACCTTAGCAGAACCTGACTGCTATCCAGAGTTTTGTTCAATTCTTCTCTCACAACATCTTCCCAGTTGTCATTTATGTCCTGTGAAACTACAGATAAAGGAATTTTTTTTGTCCCGTGATTTGTAAATGCGAGATGCTCCTGTGTTCCAATTATCCGAGAGTTAAGTAAAGGATGAATGCTTTGAACTGCATCTAGCGCCTGCCTCAAAATTTGTTCCTTAATTTCACCTTGGATCCGGCTGATTGTTACTATATTAAATGAGCTATGTTGGCGGTTCAATAGCTCCATCGCTTGTTCTGTGACCGAAAGCGCTCTGTTGTTATTCATAAATTTAATAGGTCTTTTAGGACTCTGAACTCAATGATTAACGATGAAGACGCCAACTGCTCAGTAAACTCAATTAACTCATCCACCTGTTCCTCAGTAAACCACCTTTCCACAGCATCCTCCGCAAACAGATCCCACGCTTCCTCATACAACTCCGCCACTTCCAATCGCCGATTGTTCAAAAATACATTCTGCACAGCCCGTAACAACCGAATATGATTGTGTTAAACAGCGGTTGGGCAGCACTAGAATCCTCAAAATTCCGCCTACCACTTCCTGATAATCTGGCAATGCCTCAATCTCGAACTACTTTCGCAGCAACAATAAGAAACTATTAACCTTCAGATTAAACGCCTTACGAATATTCGACTTCTACAACTGCACGTTTCCCCCATGCAACTCTTGCCTCAGTGTACGCTCTAACGCCACCAGTTGCAAGTCCGTCACCGCTTCCCCAGTGCGAATTGCTGCAATTGTCGGGTGAGTCTCAAAAATCTGCAATACCTTCGCCTCAACTCGCTGGCGGTATTCCTCTTTGATAATTAGACAATGTTCAACAAGGCCAAATCCGCGATCGCCCCAAACTGCCCTTCTATACTACACATATGCTACACTAACATTGTAGCTCGTGTCCCGCAGGAGGTTTCCTCATGGCCAATGCCAATCTTCCTCAAAATTTCAACTTAATCCTACCCGCAGGAACCCAAATTGTCACCAAAATAGAGGTCAAAAACCCCGCCGGCGACCAATCTTGGAAACCGGGATTAGTAGGCGTCATCGTTCAATCGCCTACGGACAATTCCCACGCATATTTAGTCAAACTCCCAGACGGAACACAAGTTAGTTTGCGGCGGCACGAACTCAGTATTCGCAAGCAGTTTCAGAGCGAAGGATTGCAGTCAGGAGGAGATTTTCTTGCAGAATACAACCTCTATGATTCTGTAATTTACCGCTGCATTGTTGGGTCGAGAGCTTATGGTCTTGATAACGAGGAATCCGATACAGACAGGCGCGGGATTTACCTGCCGCCGGCAATACTTCATTGGTCGCTTTACGGCATCCCAGAACAATTGGAAAACCAGGAAAATCAGGAATGCTATTGGGAACTGCAAAAGTTTCTAGTTTTGGCGCTAAAAGCTAATCCAAATGTGCTAGAATGTTTGTACACGCCTTTAGTAGAAACTGTTTCTCCTGTAGCACAAGAATTGCTCGAAATTAGGGAAATCTTTCTTTCTCAATTGGTTTATCAAACTTACAATAGCTACGTTTTGTCTCAATTTAAAAAAATGGAGCAAGACCTCCGCAATACCGGGGAAATTCGTTGGAAGCACGCGATGCACTTAATTCGCTTGCTGCTGTCAGGAATTACGGTACTCAAGGAGGGGTTTGTACCGGTTCGCGTGCAGGATTATCGATCGCAACTT
Organism: Microcoleus sp. K1-B1; assembly: GCF_036704705.1. Taxonomy (NCBI): domain Bacteria; kingdom Bacillati; phylum Cyanobacteriota; class Cyanophyceae; order Oscillatoriales; family Microcoleaceae; genus Microcoleus; species Microcoleus sp. K1-B1. The sequence continues at coordinate 68,815 of NZ_JAUBSH010000020.1, forward strand.
TTATCTATCCGCAACCAAGAAGTATCCTGGGATGAGGTGAATCGCTGGCGGTTGAGCTTGCACGGTGAGTTCGATCGCGCTTTTGCTGCAACTTCCTTACCGGAACGTCCTAATTACGAGAAAGCGAATCTGTTTTTGATTGAAGCGCGTAAAGGTGCGATCGAAATCGGATCTTGAAATCGCTTCTTGTGAAACACAGCCGCAGCAGAGGGGGACTGAAATAAATGACAGAATACATTTCCGATTTAGCCCAAATTATCTCAGTTCAACCTTATCCGCTGCTGTTTGCTACTGTCAGCGGTTCGCATTTATACGGCTTTCCTTCCGCAGATTCTGACTTTGATTTGCGGGGAGTACACATCTTACCGCTACCGAAAGTAATTGGACTGATTTCTGGAGAAGAAACAATCGAAGTTTCTGAAGTTCGGGATGGAATGCAACTCGATTTAGTAACTCACGACATCAAGAAATTTTTTGAGTTGCTGTTGAAGCGCAACGGCTACGTGCTAGAACAACTGTATTCGCCGCTGATAGTTTACACTACAAAGGAACACGAAGAATTAAAGGCTATTGCCTCGAACTGCATTACCAAGCACCACAGCCACCACTATCTCGGTTTTGCTAAAACTCAATGGAAACTGTTTGAGAAAGAACGCCCGCGTCGGGTTAAGCCGCTGCTGTACGTTTACCGGGTGTTGCTGGCTGGGATTCACTTGATGCAAACCGGGGAAGTCGAGGCGAATTTGGTGAAACTTAATGAGAAATTCCAGTTGTCGTATATTCCTGATTTGATCGATCGCAAACTGGCTGGAGAGGAAAAATCTGTGCTGGAAGATACAGATATAGAATTTTATCAGCAAGAGCGCGATCGGCTAATTAATATCTTAGAAGATGCAAGTTTTACAAGTCATTTGCCGTCAAATCCTCATGCCAAGGTTGCTCTTAGCGATTTTCTGGTAAAGGTGAGGATGTCATCTGTGAACTAAGCTGTTCCACGTTTAATAAGTCTTTAGTTTAGCAAGCACCCTACATATTAGTCGTTTGGTGTGCCGAAAATCGCAGAACCTCCAGCCCAGGACGCATCAGTACCAAAAAAACCGGGTTTTTTATCGACATTAAACACCCGAATCGAGTATTTTCCTCGTCGCTCAAACCCGGTTTCAAGTGATTTATCTTAATAGATTTGTGTTGGCTGCTTCGCTAAGGGCAGGTAAGCCGATATTTTGATCATCGGTAACTGGTTGGTTTTTTCCGGGTATGTAAATATTCCAACTTACGCCGCCTAAATATGTCTTGATATATGAAGTCAAGGCGTGGATAAATACAACGATGCCCAGCATTTCTAATGACTCTTCAATGTTCACTACTATCTTGTAGGATAGCCCCCACTCTCCCATTGTAGAAGATATGTATCCCCCGACCATTTCCATCCCGATTGCTCCTCCAATATAAAGAGCGCAGGCTGCAACAAACAATTTTTTTGTAGAAACAGGAAGGTGCAACACAAACTTACTGTAGGAGAATAGAAATATCACTACCAGAAAACCGAACGGCACAATCCAAGTAAAGTAAAAAACTCCTGTGGCATTTAGTAGACCTCGCAGCGGGTCAATCAACTTTTCGTGTAAACTCCCAGCTTCATCTAAAGATAGAAATAAAAATATGAATGATAAAATTTTCCAGTGCTTCTTGTAGTAATCGCTATCCAAATTTTTCGCATAGGCGATCACACCCAGCAAGAGAGAACTAAACAGTAATGCCAAACATGAGTATAAGGTTGGAATGTTCTTCTCGGCATCAAGGTTGAAGGCTTTTGTAAAGAAATCTGCCAACTTGGCATTTGGCAAGAAGTACAGACTCATCTGACTTAAGACAGAGAGTAAAGCTAGACAGGTCACCACTCGAATCAAAAATTGGGTTACAGCCCCAGGAGTTAAAGGAATTTGAAATTTCATGTTTTTTTAGCCGTTATATTAAGCTTAGTTTAAGAAAAGCCTATCAAAAGACAAAAACAATTCGATCTACCTAAAGATAGAGAAGACTCCGGCTGCATATCACTTTTGCAGCCAAGCTAGAAATTGGACTTGGGAGCCAAGAGCCAGGAGCCAGAAGGAAAGAGGAAGAAGTAAGGAGCCAGAAGTAAGGAGCCAGAAGAAGTGTTTTTACAAATATCAGATGCTCCCGAATACTCCTCCGGGTGGATGTTAGATTTTTATAACCGTAAGGTTATCGTAGGATTAAGGAATTTAGCAGACCTCGATCGCCCTTAATTTTATTCTGAATATATAATAATAAAATATTTACTGAGAAGTAAATTACAGCAGATTCCATGTATACAGCATATTTTATGTAGATGTAGATCGCGATCAACCGGGTTTCGAGCAACAGAATCAGTAATGATGCGAGAACTCTAAAGAAACCAGGTTTTGCGCGGTGTACTTCATAAACCTGGAATACGCTGTATATAGCAATCCTTGCATGAGTCATAAACTTTTTACCCCACCCCAATCCTCTCCTTATCAAGGGGAGGGAGTAAGAAATTCACAAATGATGCGAGAATTGCTATATTAGTCGTTTTGTGCGCCGCAGATCACAGAACCGCCAGTCCAGGACGCATCAATAGTAAAAAAACCAGGTTTTTTCTCCTGGTTAAATGCCATAATGCAGTATTTTCGTCGTCCATTAAACCCGGTTTTAAGTGATTCACCTTAATAGATTTGTGTTGGCTGCTTCGTTAAGGGCAGGTAAGCCGATATTTTGATGAGCGGTAACTTGTGAGTTTTTTCCTGGTATATAAATATTCCAACTTACCCCGCCTAAATATGTCTTGATATATGAACTCAAGCCGTGGATAAATACAACGATACCCAGCATTTCTAATGACTCTTCAAGGGTTGCTACTATCAGGTAGGGTAGACTCTCCATTCCCGTGGTAGAAAATAGGTATCCCCCGATCATTTCTATCCCGATTGCTCCTCCAATGTAAAGAGCGCAGGCTGTAACAAATAATTTTCTTGTGGCAACAGGAAGGTGCAACACAAACTTACTGTAGGATAATAGAAATATCACTACAAGAAAACCAAACGGCACAATCCAAGTAAAATAAAGAAATCCTGATGCATTTAGCAGGCTTCGCATCGGATTTATAAACTTTTCGTGCAATTGACCAGCTTCGTCTAAGGATAAATATAGAAATATGAATGATAAAATTTTCCAGTGATTCTTGTAGCGATCGCTATCCAAATTTTTCGCATAGGCGATCACACCTAGCAAGAGAGAACTAAACAGCAATGCCAAAAATGAGTAGAAGGTTGGAAGGTTCCGCTCGGCATCAACGTTAAATACCTTTGCCAAATACTCTCTCAACGGGTATTCCGGCCCGAAGTACAGACTTATCTGACTTAAGAAAGAGAGTAAAGCTAGACAGGTCACCACTCGAATCAAAAATTTTGTTACAGCCCCAGGAGCTAAAGGAATTTGGAATTTCATGTTTTTTTAACAGTTTTCTTAAGCTTTGTTTAAGCGAATTTTATCAAAAGAAAAAACTAATTCGGTCTACCCCAAGACAGAGAAGACTCTTCCGGCTGAAAGCCCTCTTTTTGTAACCCTAGGATGATTGTAGGATTAAGGAATTGAGCAGACATCGATCGTCCTTAGTTTTATTGTGGCTATACAATAATAAAAATATTTACTGAGAAGTAAATTATATCTCTCCCAAAATGAAGCTGAAACCCTTACTATGGTTGAGTCGAGTTCTAAATGGGCTCAATTTCTGCCAGAAAAACTCGGCTTCAGGAAGCCGAGATTCCTCAGTACCGAGGATTTCTGTAATCAAAGGCGATCGCTCATTAATCGAGAGTGAAAACCATGAGATGAAATAATAGGTCAATCGCGATCGAGCGATCCGCCATTATTTGTTAACCTAGACTCCCCCTAGCGATATCAAGATATCTCTTTGTCAAAGTCAATTAGCTTTCATTCAATTGCTTATTTCCGAAGTTTTTGCTGCTTTACTTATTTTTCATACCTGCGCGGCGTGTAAACCCAAACATCTCCATATTTGCGGGGAATAATCCGAGTTTGACTCGAACCAACAATCACTAAAGTTCTCATGTCTGCATCTTCCGGCTGGAATTCGCCGAGGGTGCAAACCCGCACAGATTGGCCGGGCCGGCCGAGGTTTCGCCCCAAGATGACGGGGGTTTTAGCATCGCGACTTTGTAACAAAATCTCGATCGCCCTTCCGAGTTGCCAAATCCGCTGTTTCGAGATGGGATTGTAAAATGCGATCGCGAAATCTGCGATCGCAGCGGCAGAAATCCGCTGTTCAATGACCTCCCAGGGCTTGAGAATATCCGAAAGCGAAATCACGCAAAAATCGTGTCCGAGGGGTGCTCCGATCGCAGCAGCGGCCGCCTGCATGGCTGAAATGCCCGGTGCTACCCGAATATCGATGCCTTGCCATTCGGGTTTGGCATCCAAGTCGATCGCCTCAAACACAGCCGCAGCCATCGCAAAAATACCCGGATCTCCCGACGAAACGACGGCGACAGATTTGCCCGATGCTGCTAAATCTAGGGCAAAACGGGCGCGATCGATCTCTTCGCGGTTGTCGGAATCGTGCCGCTGTTGTCCTTCGCGCAGGGTTCCGGCTAAGTCGAGATAAAATTTGTAACCCACCCAATCCGTGGCTTCGCGCAGAATTTCCTTAACTTCCGGCGACATCCAGGGCGCGCCTCCGGGGCCGGTACCGACGATCGCGAGTTTGCCGCGGCTAATTCCGATCGCCCTAGCATCAAAGGGTTGGCCGGCTAGGGCGATCGCGCAATTCACGGAGTTTGGGCGATCGGACTCGATTAAGTGACTGTTTGCACCGGCTGCTGTCAGGGCAATTTGTACTGCCTGATTTTCGATGAATTCAATTGAGTCTAATTCGACAAGTTCGGAGAAATTGAAAAAGCGGACGGGGACTTTGAAAAAATTTGCTAGTTCCTCAAGTGCCGGGTTTCCCATCTCCTCTTTTAATGCAAAGAATCCCGCAACGGAAGCTGGCGCTAAACCTGCATTTCCCAACACTTGCTGCACTAATGAAACCGCTATTTCTGGCTCAATATTCGATAGCTTTGTGAGTGCAACTGCCACAATTTGCGGATGGTAAACTAAACAATCGGGCGTTGGCGCAATTGCTTTTTCGGTGACGCGGATCGTCAATTTTGCGTCGGGGGCGATCCTCTTCGAGGGCTTCGCTAACGGCAAATTGCTCTCGGAAAGCCAGTTTGCAGCCCCTTCTAGGCGTACTTTTGCCCCGGCGAGCAAATTTGAAATAAAAGTCTTCGCGTCCTCTGGATTCGCCAAATAATAGCCTTGGGGAGGACTCAGCAACGCGGTGCGAAACCGAATATCTCCGGTGGTGGTAATTGCAGGTTGTACGCCGAGGGCTGCTGCAATCTCTCTGGCCAAATCATTAACGCCGTGCAAACCGCCCAGCAGCGGTACGACGGCGCTTCCGTCTTCTGCGACGGCTAAAACTGGCGGTTCGGCGCGTTTGTCGGACAGCAGCGGGGCGAGAGTACGGATGATTATTCCGGCGGCGCAGATGCCGATGATTGGGGTTTCTGTGGCAAATAATTCCCGCAATGTTTCGCCGAAGTTGCTAAAGTTGATGTCTGTGTTGGAAGTGCGATCGATTAAACCGTAAATCTGGGAACCGGGGAAATGTGCGGATATTTTTTTGGCGATCGGCTGGCTGTTTTGACCTAAGATAACTATTGCGGGAGGAATTCGATTCACGTTTGTAACTATGGCTGCGTTTGGATTGGTTTGATTATTTTAATCGCTTCTTACTTTAATAAGACATATTTGATGAACCGCGAAGGCGCGAAGTAATAGAAAGCAGAAGTTTATCTGTTTTGTTCTGTCTGTCTGTGGCACAGGCATCTTGCCTGTGCACCTCTATAATTAGTTTATCATTAAAATAAGCAAATATTCGGAGGTTTGGCTGTGAAACGCATTGTTTTAATTGCAGGGTTTGAATCTTTTAATGCTGATTTGTACCGCAAAGCTGCCGAGTTGGCTGTTTCTGGCTGTCAGGGATTGGAAGTGCGGGTTTTTAGCGATCGCGCCCTCGCAGACGAACCCGACGCTGTAGCAGCCGCCCTCTCGAATGCTGATGTGTTTTTCGGGAGTTTGCTGTTTGATTACGATGCGGTAATGTGGCTGCGAGAAAGGGTGCAACATATCCCTATTCGCCTGGTTTTTGAGTCGGCTTTGGAATTGATGAGTCTTACTCAAATCGGCGCTTTTAAAATTGGCGACAAACCGAAGGGAATGCCGAAGCCTGTTAAGTTTATTCTGGATAAGTTCAGTAATGGGCGAGAAGAAGATAAGCTGGCTGGTTACATCAGCTTTTTGAAGGTGGGGCCGAAATTATTAAAATATGTGCCGGTGCAAAAAGTGCAAGATTTGCGTAACTGGCTGATTATTTATGGTTACTGGAATGCGGGCGGGGCGGATAATGTTGTCTCGATGTTTTGGATTATTGCCGAAAAGTATTTGGGGCTGAAGGTTGCAGAAATTCCGCCCCCTGTGGAAACTCCCAATATGGGTTTATTGCATCCTGATTATAATGGTTATTTTGAATCGCCTCGGCAATATTTGGATTGGTATCTCGGTAATCAAAGTGCTAGGGGCGGGCAAGATGCCCGTTCCACAAAAGAGGCCAGACATCTTGATAGAAAGGGTTATGACGGGCAAGATGCCCGTTCCACAAAATTTGAGACTAATTTGTCTGAAAATTTAGACCGGGTTTTTAACGGGCAAGATGCCCGTTCCACAAAATTTGGAACCAATTGGTTCCAAAATTCATATCAAGTAAAGTCTCCTGTTGTGGGCATCTTGCTTTACCGCAAGCACGTTATCACCAAGCAGCCTTATATTCCTCAATTGATTCGCTATTTTGAAGAGGCGGGAATTGTGCCTTTGCCGATTTTTATCAATGGCGTTGAAGGCCATGTGGCGGTGCGGGATTGGATGACGACTGCTGATGAAACTGCGCGGCGAAAACAAGGCAATATTGAAACTCTTTCGCTTTCTAAAGATGCTGTGGAAGTTGATGCGATTGTTTCTACTATTGGCTTTCCTTTGGTTGGCGGGCCTGCTGGTTCGATGGAGGGTGGAAGGCAGGTGGAAGTTGCTAAGCGCATTTTAACTGCTAAAAATGTACCTTATTTTGTGTCCGCACCTCTGCTGATTCAGGATATCCATTCTTGGACTCGTCAGGGGATTGGGGGTTTGCAAAGTGTGGTATTGTATGCTTTGCCTGAGTTGGATGGTGCGATCGATCCTGTTCCCCTAGGCGGTTTGGTGGGTGAGGATATTTATCTGGTGCCCGATCGCGCGAAACGCCTGACAAGTAGAATTAACAATTGGGTGAAACTACGCCAAACTCCGCCATCTGAAAGGAAAATTGCGATTATTCTCTACGGGTTTCCTCCCGGTTACGGTGCGGCGGGTACGGCTGCTTTATTAAATGTACCGAAATCGCTGCTAAATTTCCTGCAAAAACTTCAAGCAGCAGGTTATACAGTTGGAGAAATTCCGGCTGACGGTGAGGAGTTAATTCGCAGGGTGAAAGAGGCAGATGAAACTGCTTTTGACGGGCAAGATGCCCGTTCCACAAAAGAGACTGTTAATGTGAAAACTTTAGAAAAATGGCTGGGCTATCTGTTAACAAGTCGGATAGAAAAACAGTGGAAATCTTTAACGGGTACGGGCATTAAGACAGACGGCGACGAGTTCCAAATCGGTGGAATTCAACTGGGGAATATTTGGATAGGTTTGCAGCCGCCGCTGGGAATTTCGGGCGATCCGATGCGCTTAATGTTCGATCGCGATTTGACGCCTCACCCTCAATATGCTGCTTTTTACAAGTGGCTGCAAAATGATTTGCAAGCTGATGCTGTGGTTCACTTCGGAATGCACGGCACTGTGGAATGGTTGCCGGGTTCTCCTCTGGGAAATACTGGCTATTCTTGGTCGGATATTTTGTTGGGAAGTTTGCCGAATCTTTATATCTATGCCGCCAACAATCCCTCGGAATCAATGTTGGCAAAACGGCGCGGTTACGGTGTTTTGATTTCTCACAACGTGCCGCCTTACGGTCGCGCTGGTTTGTACAAGGAATTGATGGGTTTGCGAGATTTGATTGCGGAATATCGGGAAGATACGGCAAAGAATTATGTGCTGAAAGAGGCTATTTGTAAGAAAATTTTAGATAGCGGTTTGGAGGCTGATTGTCCGTTTGAGGATGCTCGCAAGTTGGGGATTGCTTTTAGTTTTGAAAATGTGGGAATGTTCAGTCCTGATGCTTTTAACCGCTATATGGTGAAGCTTTACGAGTATTTGCAGGTGGTGGAATGTCGGTTGTTTTCTTCGGGTTTGCACGTTCTGGGGGAACCGCCTAATTCTGAGGAAATGACCTCTTATCTTGAGGCTTATTTTGGGGATAGGTTATCACAGGAACAGGTGAAAGCAATTGTTTCGCAAACAAGCACAGGCAAGATGCCTGTGCCACAAGAGGGGTTGGATGGGGTTTTTGAGGAGGGTTTGCTAGTTAGGGATTTGTTGTTGCAAACGACTGATGAGTTGACTAATCTTTTGCGGGGTTTGAATGGGGAATATATTCTGCCTGCACCGGGTGGGGATTTGTTGCGGGATGGGGCTGGGGTGTTGCCAACTGGCAGGAATATTCACGCTTTAGATCCTTATCGGATGCCTTCTCCGGCAGCTTATGAAAGAGGCCGCGAAATTGCTCGAAAAATTATTGATAAGCACCTTAAGGAACAGGGGAATTATCCTGAGACTGTGGCGGTGATGTTGTGGGGTTTGGATGCGATTAAGACTCGGGGCGAATCTATGGGCATTTTGCTAGAATTGGTGGGGGCTGAACCTCTTAAAGAAGGTACTGGCCGGATTGTTCGCTATGAATTAAAGCCGTTAGCTGATGTCGGTCATCCCCGGATTGATGTGTTGGGAAATCTTTCGGGGATTTTTCGAGATAGCTTTGTGAATATTATTGAATTGCTGGATGATTTGTTCGTGCGGGCGGCGGAGGCTGATGAACCTGAATCGGAGAATTTTATTCGCAAACACGCTTTAATTTTGCAGGGACAAGGTGTGCAGAATTATTCGGCGAGGTTGTTTTCTAATCCGGCTGGGGATTTTGGTTCTTTGGTTAACGATCGGGTTGTTGATGGTAGTTGGGAATCGGGGGATGAGTTGGGGAAAACTTGGGAAAGTCGCAATGTTTTTAGTTACGGGAGGAAGGATAAGGGGGAAGCGAGGCCGGAGGTTTTGACTCAGTTGTTGCAAGGGTGCGATCGCATAATTCAAGAAATTGATTCTGTAGAATACGGTTTGACTGATATTCAAGAGTATTATGCGAATACTGGCGGTTTGAAGAAAGCCGCAGAAAAGCAGCGCGGCAAAAAGGTTAACACGAGTTTTGTAGAAAGTTTTTCTCAGGATACCACTCCGCGCAATTTAGAAGATTTGCTGCGCTTGGAATATCGAACTAAGTTGCTAAATCCTAAGTGGGCTAACGCGATGGCAAATCAAGGTTCTGGCGGTGCTTATGAAATTTCGCAGCGGATGACGGCGTTAATTGGTTGGGGCGGAACGGCTGATTTTACTGATAGTTGGGTGTACGATCAGGCGGCTGATACTTATGCTTTAGATCGGGAAATGGCGCAGAAGTTGCGGGAGGCTAATCCTGAAGCTTTTCGCAATATTGTCGGCAGAATGTTGGAGGCTAACGGGCGGGGTTTTTGGCTGCCGGATGCGGATAAGTTGCAGCAGTTGCGCGAGTTGTACGAGTTAACAGATGAGAAAATTGAAGGGGTGACAGTGTAGTGTTTTTAGTCTCAATATTAACTGGTTCCTAGGCTCTGCCTGGGAACCGATATGCAGAGGCTCTGCCTCGCCAGCTTCCATCAAAATTGGAGGCTGAGCCTCCGGATCTGCGTTACCAGGCAGAGCCTGGTAACGAGTAGAATTGGAGATTAAATACCTCGATCGCCCTGCGGTTTTGCTACAGGAACTGACGGTTTATTGTTTGGAGAATTAAAAGCTCGATCAACCATATCTCCAAAGGGAACAAACTGCGGTGCAGACGATGGAGCTCCGGTTCTGAACACTGCCACGGGCCCGCTGCCGTCTTGGGCAAAATTAATCAATTTCGTTAAAGCATCACCGGGATTTTTAGCATTGCGCTTGTCTAGGGTGAACAGCAGATTTTGAGAGTTGCAGCGCCCCCGTCCGTTCACATAACAAACTACGGGCAAGTTATTAACAATTCCTGTTGTTAACTGCAAGTTGCTCAATCTTCCGCCATTCTGGGCAACAGCTTTGGTCAATCTATTGGAAACAATTTGACAGCGCTGCCAAGGTGTATATTCGCGGCCGAACTCGGTAGATTTCCACAGAATCATTGGATCTGTCGTGACATTTCCCCGGCGCGCAATTGTGACAAAATTCCGACCGGAAGTAACGCACTGAAATGTTGTTCTAGTGCTATTCCAAGAGTTGCTGGCTGGATCTGCTTGCACTTGGCTTGGCAAGGCGACAGTACCGGCGAAAACTAAAGCGGATGCTAATAAGGGTGCAGTCAATTTCATAATAACTCCTGCCGCTAAGGCAGCTAAATTTATGTAGGAAGTCATAGTTGTAGGGACAGGGCAGTGTCCCTACCTATTCACATTCCCCTGGTTGGCTGTCGCACCCGGATATTTTTCAAATATTAAATCAGGTTATACCAATTCACTATGAAGCTGCATTTAATATAACGCTAAGGATATAGTTCCAACCAGAAAGACATCAGCCTCATTTAGTGTATCTTCATAGTGAATTGGTATGACCGTTTTGACGGTTGCTATAAGAAATTTATTGTTGAGCTGACAGAAGCCAAGTCTGACGGCTAAAATTTTCCAGGGCATTCAAATGAAACAAATTATGAAACAAGGTGCAGCGATCGATTCCACAGGACTCTACCGCTACTCTCTGTGGCGGGAGTGGGACGCCAATGCTCCCAGGGTCGTCTTTGTTATGCTCAACCCCAGTCGTGCGGATGCAAATACTGACGATCCCACACTCCGCCGATGCTTAGGCTTTGCCCGCTCTTGGGGTTGCGGTTCGATCGAAGTAGTCAATTTATTTGCTTACCGTGCCTCGCGACCAGATATTCTGCGCGTGGTATTAGATCCCGTGGGGCCTGAAAATGACCGCTATCTCCGAGAAGCTGTTGAGCGAGCCGATCGAATTATTGTGGCTTGGGGCAATCGTGGCAGCTTGACGAACCGATACCAAACCGTTTCCCCTTGGCTGAGTAACCGTGAAAATCTCTACTGCCTGGGAATTACCAAGAGAGGGCATCCGCGTCACCCGTTGTACGTTAGAAGCAGCACAACTCCTTTCTCTTATACCAATTCACTATGAAGCTGCATTTAATATAACGCTAAGGATATAGTTCCAACCAGAAAGACATCAGCCTCATTTAGTGTATCTTCATAGTGAATTGGTATTAGTTGCACCTCATGTCTGTAGGTACATGGCAGTATGGTGTGTTTATTTCAACACTTGGAAACGTGGCTTTAGGAACACGGCACAGCCCTTTCTTTGTTTCCAACACTTCGAGACTGTGGCACAAGTACCCTAGATAGTGTTTTTAGCTACATTCTGCAAAGCCACGACAGTCAACAATGGTAAGTAAAATTACAAAGCACAGCTCCGAAATCGGCTGGCAAATAAATTTTTATGAAACCTCGAATCATTGTTTGCGGGTTGGGCCACACGGGACACAAGATTTTTTGTTTGTTGAGACAGCAAGGAGCGATTGTGGTTGGTATTAGCGATCGCCCGATTCGCGGCGAAACTTCTGATGTGGTTGTCGGCAATTTGCAAGCAGCTTCTACTTTGTTGGCGGCGGGTATTCAAAATGCTCACACTTTAGTAATTGCAGCAGACGATGATGCTGTCAATTTGGCAATTTTGATGCAAGCGAGGATTCTCAATCCTCAGATTCGCATCATTAACAGATTGTTCAATACTAGCTTGGGCGACCGAATTGACCACACTTTGCCCGATCACACTTCCATGAGCGTTTCATCATTAGCGGCTCCGGTTTTTGCCTTTGCGGCTCTCGGAAATCAGGCGATCGGACAGTTGCGTTTGTTCGATCGCACTTGGCCGATTCACGAAGAATATATCGATGACACACATCCTTGGAAAAATCGCAAACTGAGCGATTTGTGGGACGATCGATCGCGAATGTTGATTTATTATCTGCCGGCTGCTAACAAAACTGATTTAGTATCGGCGGTGCTTGCCGATCGGCAGTGTCAGCAGGGCGATCGGCTAATTGTTGCCACTCAGCCCACTCTCCACAGCCCCCAAAAAACTTTAACTCAAAAACTGCTCAAAACATTAACTAGGCTGCACAGATTTCAGCAGCACAGCCAAGCAGCAGTAATTGTTGTACTGACGCTGCTGTCCATGATTAGCGTTGCTACTGCTACCTATATTTGTGTTGAGGATAATATCTCAATTGTCGATTCTCTCTATTTTTCAGTAGGGATGATTACCGGAGCCGGAGGCTATGAAAAAGTTGCCGAACAAGCTCCCGAAAGCATTAAACTATTTACAGTTGTCATGATGTTAGTTGGAGCTGGCATCATCGGCATCTGCTACGCACTGCTCAACGATTATGTATTGGGAACTCGCTTTACCGAATATTGGGATGTGGCGCGAGTTCCGCAGCGCAATCATTACATTATCTGCGGACTCGGAGGAATCGGTATCCAAATTGCTAAAGAACTGCACACTAACGGTTACGATATTGTGGCGATCGAGCAAGACCCGAACTGCCGCTTTCTGAGCACGGCTCGCTCAATGAAAATTCCCGTCATTCAGGGAAGTGCCAGTTTACCCGCAACTTTGGAAGCTGCTAATGTTAAGCAAGCGGCAGCACTTTTGGCGGTAACTAGCAGCGATATGTCTAATGTCGAAATTGCCTTGAGCGCTAAAGGATTATCGCCCAAACTATCAGTTACTGTCCGCAATCAAGACCCACATTTTGCTTTGATGGTGCAGCAAGTTTTTGAGTTTGAAGGAGTTTTGAACCCGACGGAATTGGCTGCTCCTGCTTTCGCGGCGGCGGCGATTGGAGGCAGAATTTTGGGCAACGGAATGACTGCTGATAGTCTCTGGGTTTGCTTGGCCACATTGATTACGCCAAACCATCCTTTCTGTGGCCACCGTATTCAAGATGCTGCTAAGTCTGCGGATTTTGTGCCTCTTTATGTGGAAACTAAGTGTCAAACTCTCCACGGCTGGGATTTACTGAATTGTTGTTTGAGTACGGGGGATGTTTTGTATTTGACGATGCCCGCGAATCGGTTGGAGCAACTGTGGAGAACGACCTCGGAATTAATTAAAACTTAATGGTTTTAGGCGGAAATTTATGTTGCCTATCGCTCAATTGCAACTACAAACCTGATAAAATTGGCCCAGTAGAGTAAATTGAACTTACGGCTAATCCTCTGAAATCCGGTTTCTTAGGGCAAGTTCTAGTATAAATAACCAACAGAGTCTCAATTAGTTGCGATATAAAATGAGAAAATTTTTAGGATTATGTGTGTTTGGCTTGATAATGGCGATCGCCTCTGTAGCTGTCGCCGTTCAACCTTTGTTCGTCGCTTATCCTCCCGCTAACCACAAAACTACAGCCGATCGCATCTTTTTAATCGGCACAGCGCCCGCACCGGGACAAGTGTCGGTAAATGGCAACCAAATTTCGCGCACCGCATCCGGGCATTTCGCCCCGACTTTTCCGCTGCAACTCGGCGAAAATCTCTTTACATTGCGTTACGACAATCAGGAAGTCAAAATTAACGTGACGCGCGAGTCGAATCAGCCGGAAGCCCCTGTAGGATTGGCTTTTGCTAAAGATTCCCTGACGCCGAAAGTCGATGTGGCGAGTTTGCCGGGAGAATATATTTGCTTTGGGGCGATCGCACCGGCGAATGCTCAAGTTTCGGTAAAATTGGCGGGCATTACTATTCCTTTAAAAGCGCGATCGCAAGTTGAACTACCCGACAACGCATCTGTACTTTTAGACGCAAATTCCCCCATCAAAAAAGGTGGCAGCCAACAGTATCAAGGCTGCGGTAAAACCCCGGAGAACGCCCTCTCATCTAAGGGAGAAACAGTTGATTTAGGCGTGCCATCGTTTGAGCTAACAATGAACGATCAAACTATCAGCCAACAAGGTACTGGAAAAATTTCTATTCTTTCTCCGGCTGACTTAGAAATAGCCGAAGTAACAGCAGATCCTGGTGTCGCCAGAACCGGGGCAAGTACAGATTTTTCTCGGATGACACCGCTGCCGAAGGGAACGCGAGCAACAATTATCGGGCGCGAGGGAGAATGGCTCAGACTCGATTACGGTGCTTGGATTAAAGCATCGGAAGTGCGAATTGTCAAGGATACAGTACCTCCGCGATCGATTATTCGCAGTGCCAGTTCGCGTCAAGTTTCCGGCTGGACAGAGGTGTTATTTCCCTTAGAAACACCCGTCCCAGTCACCGTGCAGGAAGGAGAACGCACCTTCACTTTAACCCTGTACAATACCACCGCTCAAACTGACATTATCCGCCTCTCGGATGACCCCGTAATTTCACGTTTGGAATGGCAACAAATCGCGCCACTGCAAGTACAATATACTTTTAATCTCAAATCTGCCCAGCAGTGGGGCTATAAATTGAGATACGAAGGCACAACTTTAGTGCTGTCTTTAAAAAACCCGCCGACGAATACAAGCATGATGCCTGTGTCGCAAGCAAAGCCGCTGTCGGGAATTAAGATTCTCATCGATGCGGGACACGGTGGGCCGGAGGATGGAGGTGCTGTGAGTCCAGTGGGAATTAGGGAAAAAACAGTAGCTTTAACGGTGTCGAAATTGGTGCAACAGGAATTGGTAAATCGGGGCGCGAATGTGGTAATGACGCGGGTAGAAGATGTCGATTTGGATTTGCCACCACGGGTGGAAATGATTCAAAAAGAAGAACCTGCGATCGCAATTTCAATTCACTACAATGCTTTGCCGGATAACGGGGATGCCATTAAGACTAAAGGCGTCGCCGCTTTCTGGTTTCACCCGCAAGCGCACAGTTTGGCAATGTTTTTGCACAATTATTTAGTTGCTAAGTTGAACCGTCCGAGCTATGGTGTATTCTGGAACAACTTAGCCATGACTCGTCCTGCCGTTACTCCCTCTGTTTTAATGGAATTGGGATTTCTGATCAATCCCGAAGAGTTTGAATGGATTGTGAATCCGACAGAACAAAAGAAATTAGCTGAGGCGATCGCTCAAGGTGTTACCGAATGGTTTGCCTCGGTCAAATAATAGTTAGTAGTAAGAACTGAAGTCATTCTCAAAAAATTATAATCGGGACTTCAGTTCAGCCCATACCAGGAAATGAAATAATGCTAATTTTTACTCAATCAAAAGCCTTTTTTATTGCAGCCGTCGTTGCAAGTTTTAGCTTCTCACTTTACAGCTTTCCTGTTTTCGGCAAGCAGCAAAATCTTGCTCCCGCAAAAGCAGAAGCTTTAAAAAAGCAAACTCATTGCTCATTTATTACAGGTGAAGGTGGCGCTGTTAACATTCGCAAAGGCCCAGGCAATAAGTACCCGGTTGTTGCTAAATTGAAAAGGGGAGACGGAGTTAGGGCTGTCAGCAGACAAGGTAATTGGGTGAAAATTGCGGCCAGATTTTCGGGTAATCCTCCTAATGAAACTTTGACAATCCTTGACGGTTGGGTGAACAATCAATTTATTAATGGCTGTTCCGAAGACCAATTTGACAGGTGGCGAAAATAGGGAATTTGGTTTGTAGTAAGGACTCCATTCCTGAGTTTAGATGAGGACTTGCATTCCTCACTACAAACCAAACCGGGAGATTTTTTAAATTCGTACAAAAAAGACGATCGCCCTGATTCATTGTTGCATTCTCAACCAGCTAAACACCTGTTCGGCAGTGATATTCAGGGGAATCATTTCGGGTACAGAAAGGACATCGCTACCTTCACAGAATTGCGGTTGTTGGTTGGGCAAAAATGCTAAAATCGATCGATCGTCTGGATCTATGAGCCACCCCAACTGACAATTATGTTGCAGACAGTGAATAATTTTTCTAGTTACGCGATTTGAGCTTTGTTGTGGCGACAGGATTTCTATCGCCCAATACGGTGCAATTAGCACATCATCTACTGGTTCGCCACTCTCATCAAATTGAATCTGTTCCCACAATAGTACAGCAATATCTGGAACAATCGATCGACCGCCAAAGGTACACCGCAACTCTGGAAAAGCATAAGCTATTTTTGGAGTTTCCGTCACCTGATTAATTTCGTTGCAGGCTTTTAATCGCAATAAGCTATGCTTTGTTTTCGGCATAGGTTTTTGGATAATATCCCCCTCAATATATTCGCTAGCAGGTTTGGTTTCTGGTAGTTTCAGAAATTCTTCAAGGGTGATTCGCTCAGTTGCGATTGTCATAAATAAATTCCTCAATTCTACCTATCTTTAGTCTAATCAAAAAATATTTATTTTGCATCAAAATTGTTTTAAATAGCCTAATTTTGCGGAACAATCTGCTGTTTAAATTCAAACAAATTAGGATTTGTATGGTCATAAAAAGCCCGTAACCAATGCACGTTTGGAGAACCAAAAGTTTCAACTCTAGTAAAATTTTTCATTCTCGGTAGTTGAGTCTCATCGGTAAAATAGGGTAAAGGTTTATCGATGCGGAAATAGTGAGTATCGCCGTGGACGAATACAACCTGCCCTGGGAAATTGCCTGTTTCTGTTTCCAGAGTAGCGATAAAATCGTTGTAGCCACTTCTTCTTTTGTCCGTCGGATCGAGTTCAAATCCCGGATTTGCCTGTGCAACTAACACAATTCCTTTGCTGTTGCTGCGTTTGGCTAAAGCAAAACATTCTTTGATCCAGGCTAAGTTAGCCCAATTGCGATCGGCATATTCTGCATCTGCTTCGGGAGTGCGGCCAAAATTGTTGTTGCTTCCCGGCATATTAATCGCAAAAAATACAATGCCATGATAAATCCAGCGGACATTTTCGCGGTATTTAGCAAACTGCGGGTTTTCGCTTTGACGGGTGAGAGTTAAGGTGCGCTTTCCCAAACTTTGATTACCGTTGCTAAATATTTCCCGCAGTTTAGCGAGTCTTTCTACTGGATTGTAACTGCCGTTTTTTAAACGGTGGCAATCCGTCCATTCATTATCCCCATACGCAAGAATAAACGGCATCTCAAACTTGTCAAATAACTGCTTGCGGCTGAGAAAAGTTGCATCATCGCAGACACTAGCACCGTTTTTAATGTCGCCGTCGTGGACGACAAACGCTGCTGGCGATCGATTGATATCTGCAATCAAATTCGGAAATTGTGCTTCCTGTTCGGCACTGTAGGGCAAATCGCCAATCAAGGCAAATTCAAAAGGTCGATTACCCGAAGTTTGAGCGTAAGTTAAAACGCCAAAACCCGTAATTGATACAAAAATAATAAAGGCAAGAATTAGATAATTTTTTTTCATATATTTAGCCGTAACTAAATTAGTTATGATACCATATAAGCCGACAAATCACTCTCAAAAATCATGGATTTTCGTCGGTTGCTCTCGCTAATAGCCATGCTTTCCATCGCAGGCTGCAATATCGAAACGCCACAAACCAACACACAGCCTACAGAAAGTCGATTGCCAATTGCAGCCCCTGTTCCCCCCCAACCCAAGTCTGAGATCAAAGAAGCCAAACTAATTGCTGTCGGCGACATTATGATGCACAGTACCCAAACGCGATCGGGCTACGATGCAAAAAAGAAAACATACAACTTTGACAATTTCTTCGCACCAGTTAAAAGTATCTTATCAACAGGCGATTGGGTGATCGGAAATCTCGAAACACCTTTAGCGGGGGAAGATGCGGGCGGATATACGGGATATCCGCTATTTAACGCACCGGCTCAATTAGCGGATGCTGCTAAAAAAGCCGGATTTAATATCTTGACAACTGCGAATAATCATGCTTTAGACCGTGGAGAAAAAGGAGTAATTAGGACGATCGCCAATCTGAGCGATCGTAAAATTGCCTCAACAGGAACAGCCACATCTACCACCGAGGCTTCACGCACTTTAATCAGCACCAAAAACAACATTTCATTAGCCAAGCTAGCCTACACCTACGGCACAAACGGCATTCCCATACCCAAAGGCAAAAATTACTTAGTTTCCCTAATCGACGAAAAAAAGATAATCAAAGACATTGCCAAAGCCCGCAAACAAGGAGCAGATATTATCGCAATTTCCCTGCATTTTGGCGATGAATATCAGCGACAGCCAAACACCCAACAAAAACAATTAGTGGAAAACCTATTAAAAGCTGGTGCAGACATCATTCTCGGCAGCCATCCCCACGTCGTCCAACCTTACAAAATTTTTAACTTCCCCGGCAAAAATGGGAAAACCCGCAAAGCTGTAGCAATTTATTCAATGGGAAACTTTATTTCCGGTCAGAATAAAAAATATACAGACTTAGGCGTAATTTTGCAAGTCAATATTCGCAAAAATTTTCCCGAAAAAACCACAGAAATTACCGAAGTAAAAACACATCCTACTTGGGTACACCGCTATAGTCAGAACAATAAAACAAACTATCGCGTTTTGCCCTTAGAAACAACTGTCAGCCAGAAAAAAGATGCACTGCTAGCAACTTCGCAGTATCCAGTTTTAGCAAAATATTTGCAGGATATGAACAATCACCTTAACTCTTTGAATAGTCCGAAAAAATCAAAGTAATTTGGCAGTGGCAATAGGGCTTTGGTGATTGTAATTGGAGGTAGATCCGATCGATTTTTATTCCCCGGCAGTGCCCGTTGGTAAGGTAACAACTTAAGCTATGGAAGCAATCATGTATCCAACGGAAGAGGGTGTAGTGGATTAGAGCTACTTTTCTTTTTATGATTATATTCTTCCGATACTCCAAGATAATCTGATGGTTGATATCGGTCGAATATCTCAGCGAAAATGTTAGGCAATTTTCGATAAGGAGAAATATCCATATCTTTAAGCATGATGTCAATATATTGTTGGAATCGAGTGTTTACCGAACAGGATCGCGAAGGTTCAAATTGAATATTTGCGCGTTTCCACTGGCGAATATATTCAATACTTTTTTCCATATTTTCGCTGGAAGGTAACTCAAGTTCACCACGCAAGTAAGCACACAGCCATTGTGTGGCAATCTCGACTGCTGGCACGTGCATATATCCATGATTGAACCCGGCAAAGGCAATGCCAGGAATGCGAGGATGAAGCAAGTGGCGATATAACTGCACGCCATCGGGTTCGGTTTCCAACATTCTTCGATATTTATCAGGCAAAAATGGAAAAATCGGCGTTTGCGAACCCACAGACAGAACGACTAAATCGCATGGAATCTCGCAACCATTTTTCAACTTTACTGATTCTCGCGAAAAACCAGATAATTCTGCACGGTAGGGCGATATTTTTCCTTCTGCAATAAACGGATAGTAATCATCAGGCGCAACCGCTGTGGCGGAACGTAAATCAGGCAATAGTTTGTGATCTGGTTGTACAGCTTTGATGCGGCGCTGGGCCTCTTGACCTTTTCCAGAAACATTTCGCTGAACTTGAAAGTGGAAGATGGATGCAATCAAATCCCAAAAAGCTGAAACAATGAAGCCAAGGCGATTGTGCAGGAAACGTTCAATGGCGGTTGGATGTGCCCAACTTGTCATCATCACTGTTCCAAAACGGCTGAATAATGCGTAGGTAAAATGTACGCCCAAAATTCGTTCTGGCACCAGCCAGCGCGGTGTACGAAATACATGATTTACTTGTGCGCCTTGTTTTGCTGCGAAAGTCGCCATGTCCAAAGCGCTTTTTCCGAAGCCAACGATTACAACTCGTTGATTGTCGAATATATCAAGGGTGTGCACATCCCGTTCAGTGATGATTTTCCCGCCGAAATCTTCGATACCTGGAAATTCAGGTTTATACTTTCCTTCTGTATATTGCCCAACTGAGATAACGACGTATCCAAATAATTCTTCGTGAACGCCATCCGGGTTTTTATATTTTAATAGCCAGCCATCTTCTGTTTCTTGGAGTTCGATAACTTCATGATTTAACCGCACATCAAGCTTTAAATGATTGACCGCTTGTTCCAAATAATTCAGGATTTGTTCTCCGGTGGGATGTAAATCAGGCGTGAATGGCCAGGGAAAATCAGATAAATGATACTGTTCCCTGATATTTTGCAGGTGTACGTTTGGGTATGCAACGGGTGCATCTCAGTTTGGCAAATACATCAAATTGAAAGTTGACCGTTGAGATAAGCACAGCGAAGAGCAAGGATAGA
>NZ_JAUBSH010000021.1:0-37291 GCF_036704705.1 Microcoleus sp. K1-B1
CAGAATGGGGGCGAGATTTATTTGCAGCAGTTCGTTCAGTTGTCAATACTGGGAAGCGTCAAGGTTTAACTGCTTATCAATCTATTCAACAAGCTCTCTCTATTGATGGCTCCATTTTTTCCCCTAGTTGAGCAATTACGAACTTAGTTTGATTGGCTCTCCTGGATTTGTGGTAGAAGCGGTAGTGTGAGCGTCTCCCTCACGCAGGCTTTCCTGTCCCTACCACGGGAAGTTTTATTTTTATTAGCAAGCACCTAAAACTCAGGAGAACCCTTCACTCACGGCTACAGGTTCATTATCCAATTGCTTTGGAGCAATGTTTATGCGGTTTATAGTCAATGTTTTATCAGAGGCAATTGCGTCATTTTTTTCACCATCACTTGGCGCATTAACTGTTGCCATTCCAGGGAATTAGTTAAACTTTCGGAGTCTAGTTCCAACCCTTGGGCCACGGAAAATTTAGAAAAACTCTCTAACCAATTCATAATTGTTTCGCTTGCTGAGGTTTTAGTTAATTTTAAAGCGTTTTGAAGGTGCTGCTTCATCACAGGCAGTTGACCATTGCAGTAAGCATTCCAGGCATCCCAAACTAACAGATTGTAATCCACTTCGCTTTGTTTTTCCGGAGATTCAGCTACGATTTGTTCTAGCTGGTGCCGTTGTTGGATTTGGTCAATATAGGTTTTAGCTTGGGCTAATTCCTGTTGTATTTGGTGGAGTTGAGATTGCGATTGTTTGAATTCTGTTTGCCATTGATTAATTTGTGCTTCTTTTTGTTTGATATCTCCTTCTAGCTCTATTTTTAGTTGTATAAATTTGTTATTTACCAGTTTAAAATTATCTTGCTCTTGTTTAAGTTGAGTTGCGGTTTGCTCTAACTCTTCTAAAGTTTGATGCTGTTGAATGTTGATTCGTTCTTCTCGTTTTTCTGCTTGCTGTAACTGATCCATCAACTGACTTAAGGCTACCTCGGCTTCATAAAGTTTAGATTGCGATTCCTCCCAAGCTTGGCGGTGCAGTTCATAGTATTCTAATTCTTCTTGAGTTTGATGTAGTTGAATATGTAAACGATATTCACTTTTTTCGGTTTTCTGTAACCGATTCATCAATTGACTTACAGCTACCTCGGCTTCATAAAGTTTGGATTGCGATTCTTCCCAAACTTGGCGGTGCAGTTCATAGTATTCTAATTCTTCTTGAGTTTGATGTAACTGCGATTGATAACGCATAACATCAAATTGAGCTTGAGCAAGTTGAGTTTTTGTCTGTTCTACTTCCTTGCGAGTGTGATTAAGTTGAGAATAAGATTGTTGTAAAACGGACTCGGTTTGTTGTAACTGAGTTTGAGATTTCTCTAAAACGCTTTCAGTTTCATGTAACTGGGATTGAGATTGTTCGAGGAGATTTTCTGCGGTTTTCAGTTGGGCTTTTGTCTGTTCTAATTCTGTTTGACGAGACTGAGACTTTTGCAGTTCCGGTTCTTGTGCGTGCAATTGAGTTTTCAAGGATTTATTATCCTGTTCTAATCGACGCAAATTCGCCCAATCTTGAAAAGCCCAAGTTCGATAGAGAGACGGTTTTAATAATTCTTGCCAAGAAAAATCCGGCGTTTGTTCAGGATGCCATGCTCGGCCTTCTAGTTCCTGATAAAGTTCAATGGCTTCAGGAAAGTAATAATCAATTACTGTTGGTTGCTGACTGTTGGATGAAACCTCTGTTTTCAACATCGATGGATCGTAAGCTGTAGGAGAAGGATGACTTAAATTAACGTTGAACTTGTGATTAATCGTATCAATATAAGCGGCTTGGTACTGAATAATCGTTTTAACATTCGCAAGCAGACAACGATTTTGTTCCTGGTTATAAAAATTGAGAATTTTTTGGTTGTAATGCTGCCAATATTTAATGGCTAATTCTGGTTGACTTTGAAAAAGTTCGTCCTGTCGCCGATAGAGAGAGTCAGCCACTTCCCAAGGAGAACGATAAATTAATAAAAACCTGGCTTCGGGTAAGAGTTTTGCCCAAAAGTCTAAAAAGAGAGTGGTTCGAGGTTCTTTCCATCCCCAAACTGAACTTAAAGCATTATTTTCTATAATTTGTTTAGCTCGATCAATAAATTCTTCCTTAATTTCTAAATTGTCCTGTAATGTCCAGCCCGCACTACTGAGTCCTTGTGAGTCAAGAATATTCATGTGAAATTCATAGAAGTCAATATTTTCCCAATGACCTTTAATATTGACCTGATCTGCACCTAACAAATTTCGACCAATGTGAATACCGGCACTCTGCAAAATAGATGCGGTTAAGGAGGTTCCTGAACGGTGCATTCCGGTGATAATGAAAACGGTTTGTTCGGTGATGGATTTTTGCATGATTTTAGAAGGGTTTTCAGCAGGTAAACGTTTATGGAGTTCTATTTTTAGATGACTGTAAATCAAAAATCTCAAAAATTTAGGTAAGACAATATTACCAAATTTCCCGAATATTCTCGATGATTTCTAAAAAAGCCTGACGCTCTTTGAGAATATTATGCTCATTGGCGGTTTGTTTCGCTTGGGTTAAAATTTCCCGAATTTTACTTCGAGGATATTGTAATGCTTGTTGGATTGCCTTCAATAAACTTTCTACCCGATACTCTGGACGGATACAATTATACCATGAAATGCAAAAGGATCGATTGCCAATACAGTCGGGACAGATCACCAGTGTTCCTAGCACCATCCCTTCTAAAGCCGGAAGATAAAACCCCTCTCCTTCTTGTTGATTAGGAAGAAATACCGTCATCTTTGCACTATTTAGCTTTTGTAAATATTCTGATCTGGAAAGTTGGGCTGTGAGAAGTTCCACTTTTTTTTCGGCTTTTTCTAATTCTTTTTTTAACTGTTGTCCTAAAATAGGTTCTTTCAACGCGCAAATTAAAATATCACAATTTTTTTGTTCCCAATCTAAAGGTTGGGGGAGTTTGCTAAGATCCAACCCACAGGGAATAACGAATAGTTCTCCGTTGACTTGATGAGTTTCTTCTAAATAAGTTTTGATTTCGGGACTGACACAAATCCGAATTGCTCTATATTTGAGAAAGGAATAACGAGGATTATCAGGATAGGCGTGTCGGACGTGCTGAATTAAATTAATAATCGGAATCTGTGAATTATTTTTATAGTGCTCATCAAGGAAATGCCAATCCAATCCCTCCATAAAAATTAGATCGGGATTTACTAGGGGTTCAGATAAGAGGAAAGTTTTATCTGAATTTAACCAAGGATTGTTTTGCTCCCAACAGCTTTGAGGTGTGAAATAAATAAAGGGAGCATAACTCTGGGAAAATTTGACATGATTAAAATAGTCCCAAACCTTTAAGTGCCCACCTGTAAAACCTCCATAATCTCGGTAAAATAACATCGACTGACGAGAGGGTTCCGCTAAGGGGGATGAGGGTGGTAGAGTTGTTAGCGATTCCCAAGATGCCATCTCGCTTTGAATTTGCTGTAGCCACGACTGCGATCGCTCTAGTTTGTTTTTTATTTCTGGCAATTCCGAAGGCAATGGCATATATATAAAGTTATTAAAAATGGGTAGAGAGGGGTAAAAACTTGACGAAAACAATCAGGTAGTGACTGGCCTATCCATCTCTAAAGGTTGAGTGACTGTTTGCAAATTCCCTCAAGTCTCCATAACCAATATAATGTTATTGTGTCTGCTGGCATCCTTCTTGCTGGTAAGATTTAACTGCTGTTCAAGGCAGATGTAATCAGATAACTGCTCAAAGAAGTTGTGAGAATTTGTTGACACGCTCAATGCTAGCAGACATGATATAATTAAATCCTAGAAATAATCGAGAGTTGTGATATGAGTATTAGCCATTTTGAGACAGCAAATCAACAGTTACGGACAAGTCAGTTGGAAAAAGCAATTCTCAGCTATGAGCAGGGGATACAAGAAAACCCATCATCCCCCTGGCTTTATTATAACTTGGGGGAAGCTCTCAGTCAACAGGGAAGTTTTGAGGGCGCGATCTCAGCTTATCAGAAAGCTGTTGAACTCAACGCTAATTCCCCTTGGTTCTATGACCGCTTAGGTACTGTGGAACTGCAAGCCGGACATTTTAGCCAAGCGATCAGTTGCTTTCAACAAGCCATTGCCTTAGAGCCGAACTTTTATGAATTTTACACAAATTTGGGGATTGCTCTCACCCAGCAAGGCAATATTGTAGAAGCGATTTCTTCGTTTCACAAAGCGTTAGAGCTTAAACCCAAGGATGCCGAAACCTATTATAATCTAGGACTGGCTCTCGCGCAACAGAACCAAGGGCAAGAGGCGATCGCGGCTTACCATCAAGCCTTAGAGATTAATCCTTATTGGTCAGAATGTTATTTATCATTAGCAAAAGTTCAAGAACAGTGCGGTCAAACTGATGAAGCACTCAAACATTATCGTCGTGCTTGTCAACTCAATCCTAATTTAATAGAAGCTTACGAAAAATCACGAAAATTATTAGGAGAGCAGGAACAATGGGAGGAAATCATTAGTCTCTCGCGTCGGTGTTGCCAGGTGAATCCTAACTCTGCAACTGCTTACTATAATTTGGGAACGGCATTAATGCACCAGCAGGAATGGAAAGAATCTGTAACAGCATTAAGTCGAGCTTGTGAACTTAATCCTAATTTAGCAGAGGCTTATGACCCGTTAGGAAAATCTTTAGCGGCACAAAATGAATGGGAAGAAGCGGTTAAGGTTTATCGTCGAGCCGTTGAAGTGCATCCTAATTATAGTCAGCATCAATGGGGTTTAGCTCAAGCACTGGTGCAAACTCATAACTTGGAAGAAGCGATTACTGCTTATCATCAAGCCTGTGCTTTGAACCCAAGTTCTGCTGAGTTATATGATGAATTGGGCCAGGCGTTAGAACAATTTTATCAATGGGAAGAAGCGATCGCTGCCTATCGCCAAGCCTTAGAATTAAATCCAGCCAATCCGCGTTCCATTGAAAATCGCTTAGAACAAATTTTAGGCAAACAACGCCAATTTGAAGAGGCTATCGCCTCCTACCGTCGCAGTCAAGATTTTAATCCTGATGCCTTTGAGTCCTATCAAAACTTAGGACAAACCCTCCGACAACAAGGCGCAATTGAAAATGCTATTGTTGCTTTACGTCGAGCTTATATTCTCAACCCAGGTTCTGCCGTTGGTTATCACGTTTTAGGTCATACTTTTGCTATGCTTCAAAAGTGGGATGAAGCGATTAGTTGTTATCGCCGCGCTTGTGAGATTTATCCAGATTCTCCCGATATTAATTTACATTGGGGAGAAGCATTAGAACAGAAAGGAAATTATCAAGATGCAATAGCTTATTTCCAAAAAGCAATTAACCTCAAACCGGAGTTTGATTTGGCTTATGAAGGGATGGGTCGTGTGATTTCAAAAAAAAAAGGGAGTTAATTTAGAT
This sequence comes from Microcoleus sp. K1-B1, assembly GCF_036704705.1. Taxonomy (NCBI): domain Bacteria; kingdom Bacillati; phylum Cyanobacteriota; class Cyanophyceae; order Oscillatoriales; family Microcoleaceae; genus Microcoleus; species Microcoleus sp. K1-B1. The sequence goes on from NZ_JAUBSH010000021.1 coordinate 5,447, forward strand.
CCTCTCTCTCGATATCAAGAGGTATTGAAAAACAGTCCTAATGCTCCTGAAATTTATCAGGAGTTGGGACAAGAATTGCATCGTCAAGGCTGTTTAAAAGAAGCCATTGATTGTTACCGCAAAGGGATGGAATTGCAGGGCGAACCGATTCATTTATGGTTCTATCGGAATTTAGGAGAAGCGTTGTTAGAACTTGAGCAAGCTATGTGAGATTAGCAGATCCCAACCTAGACTTTGATATCGAATCTAAATCATTCGTGTCAATTGATAAACTCCTTTTCAGATAAGAATGATAACGGTCTAGGAATTTTGCTTTCTGCTGTTCATTGCCGATATCTGACATCAAGCGTACTAGCCATAGGAATGTTTGAGTATAGGCCTGGGACTCCAAGGGACGCATCCAAGGTTTAACGGTGGGGCGTGAAAAATAGTTTTGCAGAAGTTGTTCTGACTCTTGCGCCATTTGAGCGATGGTTTCAGGAGTATAGGGTTGGGGTTCTCGACAGCAAACAGTTGGCTGTTCTAAACAAACCGCCGCCGCCCCCCTTGAGGAGAAATTTAGTAGCAGGTCAAGGGTAGCGGCTTGTTGAGAGAGTTGGGGGTTAAAGCCACCATAACGCTGCAACCAACTGCGCCGAAATATAATTGTGTTAGTTCGGATGAATTGCCACAGTGTTGGTAACATCCAAATATGAACGCCTAGCAACCCTTCTCGTCCTTGTAAAACGGAATTAAAGGCTGCAATATTAATGGCATCACTCCTACTACCGGAAGGGGTTTGCCAAGCACTGAGAACCATTTCTAAAGAACCTGCTTTCTGTTCAAAGCAAGCGACTTGTTGGGCGAGTTTTTCTGGCAAAAATACCTCTGAGGTATTCAAAAAAGTCACAAATTCCCCTTGGGCGATGTCCAAACCTTGATTAAAGGCGGCTACAATCCCTTGAGAGGGTTGATGGATGTAGCGGATTGAGGGATATTCTGCTTTGAGTCGCGATCGCATTTCCTGGGTAAAACTATCATCAACGACGATAATTTCAAAGTCAGTCAGGGTTTGTTGGTAAACACTGTCAATGCTTTGACGCAGAGGGAGAAATGCAAAATCGTGGTTCTTTACATGGGTGGTGGGGATAATCACACTAACTCTAGGGGTGTGGTTGGGAGAGAGGGGAGTTAAGTAAACAGTCGCATCGGCACTATTGCCCGCAAAATGACCTTGGAGAAAGGTTTGATTCTGTTGTGCTTCGGTTCCTTGAAATGCTTCTAAACGATGTCCTGGCAAATGGTTGTAATCGTGGTTTTGATGAATCGCCGTAATTAATTGACTGGCATTGATGACCGGAATCTTCTCTTTGAGGGCTTCTCCTACCATCCAGTTATCCCACCCTGCGCGTCCAACGGCAAATTTTGGTAGTTGGGAAAATAGAGGTTTGGGGAAAACGAAATAATCTAAGGCTCCAACGCCACTGAAGGTTCCGGCTTGATGAACGCGAGCGCGTAAATTTTGTTCCCAATGGGAATGATGAAAGTTTAAGGTTTCAGTGATATCCAGATTCCAACGTCTTCCTAGAATTAAAAATTGCTGGTATTGGTTTGCAACTTGTTGAACCGTTGGCAGGAAGTCACTGGTTAAGATAATATCCGAGTTAACATAGGTTAATATCGGGTATTTCGCTTGTTGGGAAGCTTGGAAAAAAATATCATTTAACAGGGGAGTTCCCTGAGTATTGAGTTGGATGTTGGGAATGTGGCGTAAACCCAACTCTCGGGCAGTTTCTCTTGTTCCCTCATCGTTTCCCAATAAGATAATTTCCGGTTGGGGTTGCAAGTGTAACCAACTTTGAATGGCATTCCGTTGAATAATACCAATCTGACCTAGAAATGGTTTAGGAACTGCAAAAATTGTGAGGTTTAATGTGGGTTGAAGATTAGGAAGAATTGATAAAGGGCTAGCTGTCATAATCTATCCTCACTAATCTTCTAGGGTTTCTGCTAGAACTTTGGCCAAGAGTTTGACTATCGCTGCATTATCTGATTTAGATTTTGTGCTAACGGTGGGTTCAGGTTGGGGTTGAACTTGAGTTAATTGGGTTTTAGTTTGTTCCAGTTCCATTTGTAGTTGGGTAATTTCTTCTTTCTGTTGATGGAACTTAGCAACATATTGTTCTAACTCAACTTGTAAGTCATCTAGTTGGAATTGGGTTAGTTCCAATTCTTCTCGAACTTCATGGAGTTCTGAACGAGACTGATCAGATTCTTTCTTGGTTTGTTGAAGTTGGGTTTGTAATTGTTCCTGTTGGGTTTTAGATTGTTCTAATTCTACTAATATTTGATACCGTTGAGATTCTAACTCAGCTAACTTCTCTGCTTTTTGTTGCAGTTGATCTTGCGTTTGTTCCAACGTTCCCAAAGTTTCTTGGTACTGTAACTGTAAAGTTTCTAACTCCTCTTGGGTTTCCTGAAGCAATTGAGAGGGTGGGGATAGGGATTGAACGGGAAGCACCCCATCCTCAGTTCTAACAGTCTGACGGACATAGAACGCTTCTCCCCAAGCAGGGTGGTAGGGAGTCTCCTCTGCTACACGCTGAAATTGGTAGTCGGTGAGGAACTGATCGACTTGTTCCGCTAAGGCCCCGCCTTTAAACAGTTCTTGATAATGAACGGTGGTGTAAATGGCATCTAGGGTGTTGAGGAGTTGGGTAGCGCCTTCTAAGGCGAGGAGTTCAGCACCTTGGATATCGAGAATCAGAATATTAAAGTCTGTAGTAGAGAGATGCAGTTCTTGCAGGAGGGTATCCAGGGTACGGGAGGGGAGGGTGAGTTGTTGCGTTTCTTTAATATTGGGGTAAATTTTGCTGTACTGTTGCCAGGGTAGGATGGAGCTGCTAGACTCTAGGGAAGTCAGATGCAGGGTCACGGTGTCGTTGTGGTTGGTAATGGCAGCTTGAACGACTTGGATATTGGGCCGATCAGCAAAATTCTCTTGCAATCTTTCAACAGCAGTGGGGTTGGCATCGATAAGTAGGGTTTTAATGGTATTGGGGAGGTTGAGGCGTTTGAGGGTTTTGGCATCGTAGGCACCAATTAATATAATGCCGCGTGGAGTAATGACGTGTTGTTGGCAGAGGTCGGGAAAGTTGAGTTTCATGAAGGAAGGCTAGAAATTGGGTAGTTTGGATAGTTGATTTTATCAGAGAGCGTTGTTAGTCTTCACTAAAGTTGTGAATCATTTGCCAAATTAGATAGAATTCGATCTAATGTAGCTTGAATATTTGGTTGTTCCTGATTAAAATTAAGAGATTGCCGATAAACTTCAACGGCTGCTTCCCATTCTTCCCTTTGCACTAAGGCCTCACCTAATTGATTATAGGCTAAAACATATTTGGGATTAAGTTCTAGTGATTTTTGGTAGAGAGTCATAGCCTCATCCCAATTGTCTTTTTTTTGGTACGCATAAGCTAAACCTCGATAAGGATGAGCGGCTTTTGGGTTGAGCTTAATAGCTTGTTGATAAGCATCAATAGCTGTCTCTATTTTGTTCAGTTGAACGCAACATTCTCCTAACCAATGATAATAATCGCCATAATTAGGGTTTAACTCAATCGCTTGCTGAAAACTGACAATCGCAGTAGTTGTTAATTTTTGCCATTTGAGTGTTTGACCTAAACCAAAATAAGCGGAACTCAAATTCGGATTAAGGGTTAAAGCTTTATAAAAAGATGTTAAAGCTTGAGTATAGTTTTTCTTATTCAGAGATTCGGTTCCCTGATGAGAATAGGTTTCAGCTTTTTCAGGGTGTTGTAAGTTAGCAGATTCGTTGGTATCCAGTTTGCTTTTTTGAATTAATACTTCTAAGAAGGGTTGGTAAATTTCTACTGCATCAGGACTTAATTCTAAGGTATGATGATAAGAAGCGATCGCTTCTTCTAGTCTGCCAAATTTTGCCAGTGTTTTACATAATTTTAATCTTGTGGTCAACAAGTTAGGATAAAGTTTAATAGCAATTTGGTAATAGGACAAAGATTGCTGCCAACTACCTTGCTGAGATAGGATATCTGCTAATCCGCTGTAAGCTTCCGCACCATTAGGGTAAATTTCAATCGCTTTTTCATAATATCGGTAGGCTTCATCTAACTTTTCCTGTTTATTTAAAATATGTCCTAGCTGCAAATATAAATCATAAAAATTGGGGTTGAGTTCGATAGCTTTCTTTAAGCAATAAATAGCCGGGGCTACTTGTTGATTTTGAATTAATATTTCGGCCAAATTGTAATAGTGATAAGCAGATTTTGGTCTAATTTTAATCGCTTTTCGATAGGCTTGAATAGCTTTTTGGAAGTCTCCTATTTTAAAATAAGCTTCTACTATATTTAATAATATACGATGAGAGCTAGGGTTATATTCAAGAGCTTTGGTGTACGTATCTATAGATTCTATAACATTTCCCTCTCGCCTAATTTTATTGGCTATATCAAAATAAATAAGAGATTGATTTATATTTGTGTTTGGCTTATCTTGTTTCTTCCATACTCCACAAATAACTCCTTCTGTATGTCCTTTATGTAGAGCTTGGGTTTGAGTTAAAGGAAGAAGATACCAATTGACAAGTCCAGGCAATTCATCGTCATATTTTTCATTATTACCACGTTTTTTATACTCATAATACTCCATTTTTATAGGAGACAAAAACTGATCAAATTTTTGGATTGACTTGATTGTATAATTTCGAGCTTGATTACCTAAAATTAATTCATCTTTTACACCAAAAGGCAAGGTCATAATTAATTCACCATTAACTTTTAATATTCTAGCTAGTTCTTTTACAGCTTCTAAATCTCCACTTTGATCAACTAATGGTAGTTGCGGAGAATTCACCTGTGGAGCCTGTAAACCAATATGCTCAATCACAGAGACAGCAATTATTTTATCAAAGGTTTCATCTTTAAAAGGCAACTTTCTTACATCACTTTGACAAAACTGGATTTGGTTAAAGGGTTGAAGAGGTGGATCATAATCTGTAGCATAAACATCTATTGGCAATCCTTCTAACCAAGAAATCCAAGCTAAATCTGATTTGACAGTTCCTACATCTAAAATACACTTTGCATCTCCCAATTGAGATGCAGCAAATGGATACTCAATGCAACGACTGTGCAGATTATCCCAAGGTCTATGAAATAAAGGATTAGGCTTAATTGTGCCGTTTTCATTAAGCCTAAAAATAGGGGTGATAACATAGTTATATTGGTTCATAGGATGGTTTTTATTACCTAACTAGGGTTTAACTTTGGTTGAAACAGTAGAGAATTTTTGAAATCAAATATGTTGACCAATCTATATTTTTATCCTTTGATTTCTATATCTTCTTTAGCTACTCAATACTGGGTATACTTTTATTTGAATTTAATTTAATCCTTTTGCTAATTGGAACATACTTATGTTTTCGTTCAAGACATCAATAGATGAACAGTGTATTTTTTATGCAAATCTATTTAATAGATATCACTATTTTTTTATAAAAAAAGTTACTTTTGCCAGATAGCAATACCCGGAGTGTAGCCAGATACGAATTCCAAATTGATTAGTTGACCTCCACAGTGCTTATGGATGTAGTTTAGTGCGCCGTTGACTCTTTGGTTTTCCGTCGGTTCAGCAATTAAATATGTATTATCAAAGATGACTATAGATCCAGGACTTAGCTTAGGATAAATAGTCTCAAACTCAAAAATAACGTCCTCAAGTAAATGACAGCCCTCAAGAAAAGCTAACCTAATAATATCTAAGTCATTCACTATTTTAGGTAGCTCTATTTTAGAATCGCCACAAATTGGCTTCACTAGATGATTGAGTTTTGCTTCAACGAAATTACTGATTGCTTTTTGATAATTTTCATGGTCTATCTCAATGGTATGAACAACTCCATCAGTTTGCGAGTCTTGGATAGCTTGAGCTAGAATAATGGTTGTACAACCATAGTTGGTTCCAGTTTCTACTATATGATTAAATCTATCACGCTCCAAATGAATCATCAATAGGTAATAAATCAGATTCCAACCCGGATAACCAACAGAGAATCCTGTTGATTTTTTTACCTGCTCAATGGTGGCGATGTTTTCTTCTAAATCAGCTAAATACTTGTTGGGCAGTAAGGTCTTTGCATAATCAAAAATTCTGTAAAATTTCGGTTTTTTCATGGTTTTATTTGTTTGTTTAGCTATCTCTACAAAGAATTACTTAGTTATTTTTGAAAAACATCAATTATTTGAAACAATTCCTCGTCGCACTTCGTCCCAAATAATGCTAGTCTAACCCTAAAAACGTAGAACAGATAACCAAAATGCTCAAATGCTCCCTGGTCATCCGCTGTTATAACGAAGAACAGCACATTGGCAGGCTCCTCAGCGGTATCATCCAACAAACGGTCACAGACCCAGAAATAATTATAGTCGATTCCGGATCAACCGATGCCACAGTCTCCATCGCATCCCGCTACCCAGTCAAAATTGTTAGCATTCGCCCCGAAGACTTTTCCTTTGGTCGCGCCCTCAACATTGGTTGTCGGGCTGCCTGTGGGGATATTATAGTCATCGCCAGCGCCCATGTCTATCCCGTTTACAAAGACTGGCTGGAAAACCTACTGGCTCCCTTTCACCGCCCCGAAGTGGCCCTAGTCTATGGCAAACAACGCGGTAACGAAATCACCAAATACTCGGAACATCAGGTTTTCGCTAAATGGTTCCCCGACCTCCCAGACTCTAGCCAAAGTCACCCCTTCTGTAATAACGCCAACGCCGCTATCCGTCGCCAAGTCTGGGAACAAATCCCCTACGATGAGACTCTGACGGGATTAGAAGACCTAAACTGGGCTAAACGCGCCCAGCAGCTAGGCTATGAAATATTGTACGAACCGGAAGCGGAGATAGTCCACGTCCACGACGAACCCATGAGCAAAATCTATAACCGTTACCGTCGGGAAGCCATAGCCTTAAAACACATCCTCCCTCAAGAACACTTCCACCTCTGGGACTTTATCCGCCTCTTCCTGGGCAATGCCATCAGCGACTACTATCATGCCTGGTGCGATCGCCTTCTCTGGGAAAACCTCACGGAAATCTTCCAATTTCGACTCATGCAGTTCTGGGGTACATACCAAGGGTTCCGCCAATATGGTAAACTTAGCAGCCAGCTCAAACAAACTTTCTACTATCCCCACGGGTTAACCCGTTCCCGGTTTCCCAAAACCAACAACCAACAGCAACGAGCCATAGATTACAGCACTCACCCCAAGGAGCCAGAAATTGCCAGAAATTATTGATATCTCGGTTCCCCTAAAACCAGAGATGCCTGTTTGGCCCGGTAGCCCAGGTTTTAAACTTTATCGCACGATGAACCTAGCTGCCGGAGATGAAGCCAACGTCTCGCAACTAGACACGGACGTTCACGTGGGAACTCATGTCGATGCCCCCTGCCACTTTCTCCTAGAGGGAACTGCTGTTGAGGAGTTATCTCTCGATGTGCTCATCGGGCCAGCCTATGTGGCTTACTTACCTGAAGTCAAGGCCGTTACTGCCGCAGATTTGGAGGAATTAAACTTACCCCCAAATACAACTCGACTGTTGCTCAGTACCACGAATTCACAACTATGGGCAAATAATATAACAGAATTTAACAAAGATTTTGTTGCTCTAACTGCCGATGGGGCTCAGTGGTTAGCAGACAAGGGCATTCGCCTGATAGGCGTTGATTATCTTTCCGTTCAGCGGTACTATGACAGCACCCTCACCCATGAAATTCTCCTAAAAGCGGGAATAATTATCTTGGAAGGTTTAAACTTGACAAATGTGACCGCGGGTATGTACAAACTTGTTTGTCTACCTATAAAATTAGTGGGGTCAGATGGTGCCCCAGCCAGAGCAGTTTTAATTAGGGAGTAACTTAATGGTGAAAATAGGCGCTATTGTGCCGATGCGGCACAGCAGCGAACGAGTACCGGGGAAGAATTATCGCAGCTTTGCTGGGGTTCCTCTTTATCATCGCATTGTTAATAGTTTGTTGGCTTGTCCTTTAATCACAGAAGTTGTCATCGATACGGACAGCCCTACTATCTGGGAAGATGCTACCCGACATTTCCCCCAAGTCAAATTGCTGGAACGTCCAGAACATTTGCGGGCGGGGACAACTCCGATGAATGATGTATTATTGAATAGCGTTAACCAGATAGAGGCTGATTATTATTTGCAAACCCACAGCACGAATCCTGTATTAAAGAGTGATACGATTAACAAGGCCGTGCAAGAATTTTTAAATAACTATCCCATGTATGATTCTTTGTTTGGAGTTACCAGGCTGCAAACTCGGTTATGGGATAGTTTGGCGATGGCGGTTAACCACAATCCAGCGATTTTATTGCGGACTCAAGATTTGCCTCCTATTTATGAAGAAAATTCTTGTATCTATATTTTTACTAAAGAGATTTTATCCGAACGCCACAACCGCATCGGCAACAGACCGTTAATGTTTGAAATAGACCGTTTAGAATCGGTGGATATTGATGAGGAGTTAGATTTTAGAATGGCAGAGTTTTTATATCAGGAAGTTGAAAAACTTTGAATTTCCAAGTGAATTATGTTAATGGGATCGGAAGAAATTTAGGAGGGTTTTGATCATGCTTGATGTAATCAACAAAAAAGAGTATTTTGATTGGTGGGATAACCGTATAGCCGACCGCACAAATCATTCTCTTAAAGGAATCCAAGATGCTTGGATTGTTTCACTTTTTCGGAATAAACAGCAGCTAAAAATTGCTGAGATTGGAGGCGGCAATTCCCGTGTTTTAAATCGCTTTAAGCAGAACAATGAGTGTTGGAATATAGATAAATTTGAAGGGTTGGGAGGAGGGCCAAAAGAAATTCAGGAAATGCCAGATATTAAAATTGTCCGATCTTATATAGGAGATTTTGACCCCTATTTACCAGAAAATTACTTTGACATCATATTTTCTATTTCTGTGATAGAGCATATTCCTAAAAACAATATTCAAAAAGTTTTTGCAGATTGTCATAGGCTCTTAAAGACAGGTGGTATGATGGCTCATGCAATTGATGCTTATGTCTGTGATATTCCAATTCCTCAAAGATTGGCAATTGTAGATCAATATGTAGAAGCTATTGAACTTCAAGGCTTTGAATGGTCTGTGGCTCCTAAAATCGATAAAAATCTCACTTTCAAAAGTGATTTTGCTTCAAATTCAGATTTAACAATGGCAGGATGGAATCATCTTGCACCGACACTAAGAACAACAAGAGAACAGTCTCAAAGTATATCACTAAAACTACTGGTGTATAAAAAATGACTAAAAAAGTTTTGGTAACTTGTCCTCACCTACAGAAAACTATTGACCTCTATCGAGATAAGTTGGCAGAAAAGGGAATTGAGCTGGAAGTGCCCCCAGTGGTGCAGCAGTTGAGTGAAGCGGAGCTACTGGAAATCATAGACCGTTTTGATGGTGTAATTGCTGGGGATGACCCGTTTACGGGTCAAGTTTTGGAGAAAGGAAAACGGTTAAAAATTGTGGCTAAGTGGGGCATTGGTGTGGATGCTATTGACTTGGCAGCGGCGGCAAGGTTGGGCATTCTGGTTAAGAATACGCCAGATGTTTTTGCGGATGAGGTGGGGGATGTTGCTTTGGGTTATATCATTCTTTTAGCCCGTCAATTGCATAAAATGGATCAATCGGTAAGAGCTGGGGGGTGGCAGCAAATACCGGGTATTACTTTGCGGGGCAAGACTTTGGGTGTGATTGGTGTGGGGAGTATTGGTCGAGCGATTGTCCGTCGTGGGGTGGCGGTGGGGATGTCGGTATTGGGTTATGATGTCCAGGAGATTCCAGAGTCGGTACAAGCTGAATTGGGGGTACAGTCTGTGGGGTTGGAGGAGTTGTTACAACGGGCTGATTTTATTACTCTTTCCTGTAATCTGACTTCAGAGAATTACCACTTGTTGAGTGATGATGAGTTTGAGTTGATGAAACTGGGTGTCTATGTGGTAAATGTAGCTCGTGGGCCGTTGATTGATGAAAGTGCCTTGGTGGCGGCCTTGGATTCTGGCAAGGTGGCGGGGGCAGCGTTAGATGTGCTTGAGGTAGAACCTTTGCCGATTGAGAGTCCCCTGCGACAGTTTGACCAGTGTATTTTTGGGACTCATAATGGTTCTCATACGCAGGATGCAGTGTTGCGGGTGAATGAGTTGGCGATTAATAATTTGTTACTGGGATTAGGTGTAGAATAGGATATATCTTGATAGTCTTGTGGCCGATAGAGAAGCCATACCCGAAGAGAATTTGATGATCAAGCCTTTCAGGATTGCCTGCTCAGGAATTGACCTACAGTTAAAATGTTTATTGATTGATTGAATGCTAATAAGGGTAATACGATAATAATGAGCAAAGTTGCGTTAATTACTGGGGTTTTAGGGGGAGTTGGTGCCGCTACGGCTGGGTTATTTAAAAAAAATGGTTGGTATGTGGTGGGGGTTGATAAGAGAGATAAGCTTGAAAGTGTGCTGGGAATAGATAGGTTTTTTAAAACTGATGTGGCTGATGTATCTGCTTGGGAAGAAATCGCCGATAAGTTGACAAATGAGGTGGGAAGGGTTGATGCTTTGGTGAACAATGCTGCTATCCAAATTTGCAAGCCTCTAGTTGAGACGACTCCCGAAGAGTGGGATGGAGTGATGGTAGCAAATTTGCGATCGGTTTATTTGGCTGTGCGTCACCTTTATCAATTTATGCGCGGTGATGGGGGTGCGGTGGTGAATGTTAGTTCCGTTCATGCCGTGGCGACTTCTGCTAATATTGCGGCTTATGCGGCAAGTAAAGGGGGGATGTTGGCTTTGACGAGGGCATTGGCTATTGAGTTGGCTTGTGATAGGATACGGGTAAATGCGGTGTTGCCGGGAGCTGTGGAAACTCCAATGTTGTATGCGGGGTTAAGTCGTGGGCATTTGCAGGGAGGGGATGTGGCTGATTTAGTGGGCCAGTTGGGGTCTAGGCACGTCATGGGTCGAGTGGGGCAACCTTGGGAGATTGCGGAGGCGATTTATTTTTTGGCGGATGGGGAGCGATCAGGCTTTATGACGGGTCAATCTTTGGTGATTGATGGTGGGGCGACAGCGAGATTGAGTACGGAGTGAGTTATATATTTCGTTGAACATATATAACTAAATAACTTGTCAATTTTTTACAGAGTGGAGAATAATGCCTAATCTAATTTTTCAAAATAATCTTCAATCTATAAATAGTAATGATGTTTTAGTCGCATCATTTCCTCGATCTGGAAATACTTGGTTAAGACTTCTTATTTCAGATGTAATATTACAAATCCATGGTTTTGAAACAAACACAAAATTACCCGTGTCAATAGACGATATTATTCCCGATATATACCAGCACAATGTAAATGAAATATCGAACAGCATTAAACTATCCAATCGTCTAATCAAAACCCATGAACTGTACAATAAACATAAAGAAATTCAGCAAGTAGTATATATTTTTAGACAACCCGCAGATGCTCTCTGTTCATATTATGATTTTCTCCGATCACATAATATAGTTTCTCGGACGGAAGACAAAGCTTTATTTGTTTTAGAAAAAGTTGATCAATGGCTTGAACACCTTTTAAGTTATGGATATGCAAAGCAAAAAGATCCGAGTAAAATTTTGTTTATATCCTATGAAGGTTTACACAATAATCCTGCTCTATGTTTAGAAAAAGTTTTTGATTTTCTCAAGATCGATGGTGTGGACCATGAAATGTATCTAAAAGCTGTTAATAATCATGCTTTTGATAACCATAAAAAACTAGAATTGAAAAATAGAAACAAAGAAAAAGAAAATTATTTTTATCGCAGGGGTAAAGTCAATAGTTCAATGGATGAGCTTGCCGATCATATCCTTCTCAAAGTTAGAGAGAAAACGCAAGATGTTTTAGAATTGGCAAAAAATCTTGAAGTTCCTATGTAAAGTAAAAAATTCATTCTTTTTCTGTCAACATCTCAATTAGTCGATCTATAAAAAAATCCATGAAAAAAATAGGTGTTTTTACAGTTCATAAGGCTGCATCAGTGTTTCTTCACAAGATTTCAAAAAGAGCTTGTGAGTTATCTTCATTAAAATACTATTCTCCAAATAATAGTGAATTGACTGATAATTTACTGACTTTTACTCCTCCAAAAGATAAGTTTTGTCATCACTCTCTATTAAGATTTAATTCTATCTAGGTTGGTTGTTGATCCTAGAGCGACACCAAGGTTGAGTACGGAGTAAAAAATGAATCACTAGTAACCAAACATTGTTAGAATATTAGCCGTAATAATAGCCTTGGCTATTGAGTTATCATAGAATAAGTTTGGGTTAATGAAGACCCCCAGGATTAACGATTAACGTATCTATAAGATAATTTTCCTATGTTTAGATTAGCTACTTGTGATGACTTGATAAAATTAAAGATTAAGTATAAGGATTTAGGCTTTACAGGAATTCATGGTTGGGGGCTAAAACAGCTAGGAAATCTTTTCTGTGTAGATTCCATTCGCCAATTAAATGCGAGTAAAGTGTTAGAAGTAGGAGGTGGTTTAAACCTTTTTTTTGATAAAGATTCACACCGAAACAATTATGAATACTGGATGATAGATCAGATAGGTTTTTATGATAAACAAAAGTTTGAAGAAAGTTTAAATAAAAGGAAAAATACAAAATTTGTAAATGATCTTATTGGAGATTTTTCTACCGATTTACCCTCAAACTATTTCGATTTGTGTTTTTCTATATCTGTCCTTGAACATTCCCCCACTGAAAAGGTAAAAGAAATTGTTGAGGATATGTACAGAGTAGTGAAGCCAGGTGGTTATATTGTACACACAATTGATGTAAGTTACCAACAGAAAAATATGCTGGGTAAATTGTATGAACAATATATAAAAGATGTAGGTTTTATATTTAAGGAACCTCCTGAGCTTGACTTTAAGCATGACTTATCTGATGCTGATATCTTTCACCCAACGTTGTTTGAACCCTTACAAATTGTCTATGAATATTATTTTACTGCAAAAAGTAAGTGGCATGAACCTGTGCCGATTACATCTCACTTTTCATCTATCCTAGTTTTAGCAAAAAAAACTGATAATTAACCGAATTAATAATAATTGGGAAAAAATATCAAAATGAAATTCAAAGAGTGTATTGTTTGTAATTCCCCCTTTGTTACATACGTTAGAGACGTTCTTACTCGAAGAACGAAAAAAAATATTCCATTATACTATTGTATGGAATGTGAATCTTTTTTTAACCCTTCTGGTTATCAAGAAGATGATAATCAGCTTTCCAAGGATTTAGATTGGAATATTAGTGTTAAAGAAAGAAATATCGGCTATTCCCGTCGCCTAATTTATAAGCTCTTAGAATTAAAGCCAAATGCAAAAAGCTTACTAGAAATAGGGTGTGGAATAGGTACATTTTTATCTGCAGCTAGTGATTGTTTTCCGCAAGTAATTGGCTACGATACAAATCACCATGCTACGGAATATGGTAAAAGAGTATTTAATTTGGATTTAAGGAACGAGTTGTGGACTGCAAAGAAAGCAGAAAATTATGATATAATCGCTTGCATTTCTGTGTTAGAACATTTAGAACACCCACGACCACTCTTTGAACAGCTTGCTTTAGCTGCAAAGCAAAGTCGGGGTATTCTTTATATATCTGTTCCTTTTTTAGATAGGGATAAGTGGAATTTTATCTTAGATCCTGATCCCTATCAGAAAGGTACACCCTTCTTTGATAATGATGTTCACGTTACACATTTTTCCAGGAAAGGTCTTCTTGAATTAGCGAAACAATGTGGTGCAAACAAGTTCACAGAAATCACTCAGGGCTGGGTCGGATATGTTTTGGAGTTTAATTGATTCAATTAGCCCGCGAATTTTATTGAGATAGTTCCATTACTCATTAGCAAATATGACTCTTTCAATTTCAATTATTACTCCGAGTTTTAATCAGGCGATTTTTTTACCAGAGTGCCTTCAATCTGTTGCTGATCAATCCCACCCTGCTTTAGAGCATTTAGTCTATGATCCTGGGTCAAAAGATAATAGTCGAGATATCGCTTGTTCCTATCCTCACGTTACTTTAATTTCCGAACCTGATCACGGACAAAGTGATGCTGTCTCTAAAGGGTTTTTAAAAGCTAAAGGAGATGTGATTGGATGGCTAAATTCTGATGATTGTTACTCTAGTCCAGATATATTTTCTTATGTTATCCAAAGATTTAAACAACCTGATTCTCCAGATATTGTCTATGGACGTGGTATTTATATCGATGATAAAGGGCAGTATTTACGGGATGCTTATGTCAATGAATATCCAGAAACATTAGAGTGGAAATTCCATAAAGAAGTGGGGATTTTACAACCTGCCTTATTTTTACGACGTAGCGTAATAGAAAAAATTGGTGTTTTATCTAATGCGCTCAATTTTTGTATGGATTATGAGTATTGGATTCGGGCAGTAAAAGCAGGATTAAAATTTGCATTTCTGCCAGAAGTTGTGGCTTTTGCTCGGTACTATAAGGATAACAAAACTTTGGGTAAGAGAGGTGAAAGTTTAAGAGAAATTTGTGATACAGTCAAATCTCACTTTGGCTATGTCCATGTTCAATGGATTCGTAACTATGCAGAATTTTTGTCAGAAGGTTTTGATGGAATTCTGGCAAATTCAAGTAATCGAAAAGTCACTAATCAAGATGCTATAGATTATCATACGAAGCGTTTATTAAAAGCCTATAATACTGATTGTTATACTATTAAACTACTCATAAAAAACTCTAATAATCGCCCTTATAACCTGACTTTAGAGGCCATGAAAAATCATAAAATAGGTTTGGATTTTTTCTACCATGAAATTCCTGTGGAGCAAAAAACAGAACCTAATTGTTATTGTTACACAGTTGGAGATAAGCGATGGGCTTTTAGTTGCCAATGGAAAGACACTAAAATCGAGAAAACAAAAAAAGCATTTGAAAAGTTTCGTGCTGAACGAGTAAAAGATACTTGTATTATAGTTGGCAATGGCCCTAGTTTAAATAAAAGTGATTTATCCTTACTGGAAAATCAAGATGTTTTTATTTCAAACTATGCTTTTTTGAATCCAGAATTAATCCAATATGCCAAGTATATTGCAGTTACAAATTATCTGGTTGCACAACAGGGATATCATCAGTTTAACTTACTTGATAATATTAGGAAACTTTTTCCTTATTGGTTAGGGTATTGCATCAATGAAGATGACAATACTTTCTTTTTTAACTCAGTAGGATATGCCGAATTTAGTAAAGATATCAATACTAATGTTTCTTGGAGATCGACAGTTAGCTTTTTCCAAATGCAAATTGCTTATTGGTTAGGCTATCGAAGAGTTTTATTGATCGGTTTTGATCATAGCTATGATCAGACACCTTCCGCTAAAGAAGGTGATATTCTTCTTTGCGATGAGGACGATCAAAATCATTTTGACCCAAGATATTTTAAAGGAAAACTTTGGCAAGCTGCGGATGTAGACAATATGGAAGCAATGTACCTACTGACTAAACAAGCATTTGAAGAAAGCGGTCGAGAAATTATTAATTGTACAGTGGGAGGTCATTTAGAGGTTTTTTCTAGGGGAAATCTAAAAAGTCATTTGATTGAACGTCCAAATATAGTTAACAACTCACATAATATTAGTAATGAACCTGTATCATCAGATGATTATATTAAGCAAGCAGATATATTAATGAAGAAAAAAAAATGGGGTAAAGCCATTGATTTATATAAAAGAGGAATAGTGCTTAATCCAGAACAACCTGGTTTTATTTATGAGAACTTAGGTGAAGCTTTGATGCACTATAATCGTAATCTTGCATCAAACGTCAGTTTAACGGAGACAAGAGAAAAACTGAACTACTCATTCGATAGTTACTTTGAATCCGCTAATCTTTTAATGAAGCAAGAAAAATGGGATGAAGCCATTGATTTATATAAACAAGGAATAGAACTTCATCCAAAGCAACCAAGTTTGATTTATGAAAGATTAGGTGAAGCTTTGATAGGTAAAGAACAAAGCTATCCGCGCTTATTGATTATAGACTGGACAAAAATAGGTTCCATTTCTGCTACAGGACAGATTAAAAAGAACTTATTGGCTGACTGGCCAGAAGATAAGTTGCTACAAGTTTTTTGTAAAACTCATCAAGAGTTTGGCTTACATTTCAAAGAATCTTCATCTATAAAAGAACAATATTTTATCAATGTTCAAGATATTTTACAAAAATGTGATGAGTTTAAACCTGATTTAATATACTACCGTCCTGTTGCAGATCATTTGCAATTTCATGATTTAGCTAGCCAACTGATTGATCAGTTACAAGTTCCAGTAGTGACTCACATCATGGATGACTGGATGAATCGGTTACAAGAAGAACAATCACTCACTTATGAAAAGTTAGACAGATCTATTAGAAATTTATTTAAACAGTCATCAGCTTGTTTATCCATTAGTGATGTAATGTCTAATGCTTTTAAAAAACGTTATGATGAAAATTTCATTCCGATTATGAATTGTATCGATGTAGAGACGTGGTTTAGGCAAAGGGATAAAATCAATTCAAGAAAAAACTCTAAAAATAAAACCTTTACTATTCGCTATGTAGGATCTCTTGCAGATGATATGAATTTTTCAAGTATCTCTGATGTCGTCAATGCAATCAGCTATTTACATAAAAACAACCTAGCTGTTGAAATGGAAATATACACAATGCCTTATTGGAAAAAGAAAGCAAGTGATGCTTTTTCTAATTTGCCTGGGATTAAAATAAAAGAAAGTAATTTTTCTCAACACGACTACCGTCATATACTAATGACCGCTAATGCTCTACTTGTTGCGTATAACTTTGATCAAGAAAGTATTAACTATGTTCGTTATTCAATTGCCAATAAATTACCAGAGTGTTTAGCTTCGGGAGTTCCTGTGTTAGTTTATGGCCCGAATGAAGTAGGAACTGTTTCTTATGTTGCGACGACCAATGCTGTTGAACTTATAACGAAACGTGATAAAAATCAGCTATTCTCGGCTATAAAAAAACTTGTGGAAAATCCTAAATATTGCAAAGAGTTAGGTCAAAGAGGTTGTGAATTTGTATATGAACATCACAATGCTGAAATAGTGCGTCAGAAGTTTTACACTATTTTGAAAACGGCGGCATTGCAATCTTATAAAAATGTCTAAATCAATTAAAACGAATTAGCAAAAGAATAAGTCTTTATAATTTTTTTTGGGGAAGATGGGACATTTTCCTCCTACTGTTGCGTCGATAATTTTACGATTATCTAACCAAAATTTTGCATAAGCGATCTTGTAATGTCTTTCTGAAGTTGGTAAATCAGGCAGTTGCCATTTAACACCTTTTCCAAAATAGCTAGGATGAAAGTGATTTGGGTCATCTCCCTCAGAAATAACTTCTGTATGGGGAACTCCTGGAGTCACAAAATGGTGATCAACACCAATTAAAATAACAGTCTTGAATCCCATATAATAGGCTAGTTGCATAGCAGCATAGGTTACTGTACTGCCTTCATTCAAACCTTGAGTTGCTTCGGAACTAAAATCCATCCCAGGATAAGGATGCGTTTTGACGAAAACAATATCTTTTTGAGGTTTAAGATAAGGAAGTCCTCGATTGCTAATGAACTTAGTGCCAGGAATACTACTAATTTGACTAGCACTTTGCTCAATAACTAAACGATTTATAGCAACATAGTAAGTTGGAACAAAATCCCATTTTTCAAACCCCAAATAAATACGATTCACTCCAAAGGTGATTTCGTTTTTGAGGAAAGATAAATCCATTTTGTTTAAACTAGGGCCATTTCCTATAATCACACAACGTTCCCCCTTATGCTTATCCTTATATTCAATAAGTCTTTCATTAGACACTTGAAGTATGATTTGTTCTCGCCTTTCGTAAAAAGAATCTAAATAGGAAGAGAAAGTTTTTTCAAACTCAGTAACCCGATCATTTCTAACAAAAATCAAATTTCCCCAAGCCGGATCGTGATTGAGAGGGTAGCGTGTACATTGTAGAAAATAATGTGGATCTGATCTTTTACCTTTACGCCCATATTCTGTTATGGATGCCCACTCTGATATAAATACCTCATATCCTTGCTCTCTCATGTACTTGGCAATATCATGATGGGAACATCCAAAATTAGGGACTGATCGATCATCTGCAAATTCGCACATAACGATCTCAGGTTTTATTTGATTAAAATCAAAGCCTTGTAATACTAGAAAGTCTGCTCCTTCTGTATCAATTTTCAGTAATGTGACATCTGTAATATTTAATTTTTTTAAAGCCGTATCTAACCGAGTTGTTTGAACAGTTAGTTTGGGTTGATGGGTTTCATGAAACGGCTTAAGAGAATGAATTCCCCAGTGTTCTGAACTCACATAAAATACTACTGACTGGTCATCTTGATTAGAAACAGCTTTTGGAATAATTGTAACATCTGGGTATTTTTTTAAATTATTTTCTAAATCATGACGATTATCGGGTTCTGGTTCAAAAGCAATAATTTTCCAACCTTTATCAGCAAATTGCGTAGAAACATAACCAACATGAGCTCCAACATCAACTAAAATTGGTTTGTTCTCAGTCTGATAATTAAAGCGAAGTAGTAAATCTAACTCTTCAAATCTGCAAGAAGCATTTTGAAATTTTTTCGTTAATTTAGAATAAAAACTCCTTTTGATTTGTGCTAAGCTTTCAGAAGCTTTATTGAGATCAGGTTGTATCTTGAGTGCTTGTTGATAGCAACTTATGGCTTCTTCTGTTTTACCCATTGTTTGAAGAGCATTACCCAAGTGGTAATGAGACCAAGCATAATTGGGATTCAACTTTAGAGCTTCATTATAAGCATTAATTGCTTCGTTTAATTTAGAAAGTCCAGCGAGAGCATTTCCCAGTCTATGGTAAAATATATACTGATTTGGATCTATGTTAATTGCATTATAATAATTAGTTATGGCTTCTTCTATATTCCCCTTTTTAAGTTGTTCTTCTCCTAAAATATAATATTCAGTAGACTTAGGATCTACTTTGGCAACAGCAATATTATTAACTACATTTTGCTTTAAGGATGTTTTCTCTTGTATGGTTAAACTCCAATCCATTGGTCGTGCTGATAAATTGGGATCGATATCATTTACACGACTAAAAGCTTCTTTCGATTCGTCGTGGGATGTCCCCAACGTCTCCAACCACAGCAACTCTTGATGTAACCAACCAGCAGAGGGTTTCAACTCCATCGCTTTCCGATACATCTCAACCGCTTCATCTAACCGCCCCAACTTCCCCAAGGCTTCCCCTAAATTTTGATAAGCACCATAAAATGGCTGATTATGCTCGATCGCCAGTCGATAAGCCACTACCGCCTCTTCTAACTTTCCCTCTCTTAACAATTGGTTGGCTTGCTGAAAGGCTGTCACTGTCATGGGTTTTATACTCTAAAAAAATAAGGGTTGCTAGTCTGGGCTTTAGTCAACGTCAAACCTCCTATCACAATTTCAACCTTGAAACCGACAGGCGGGATTGGCAGCAGGACGATTAACCCACTCAAAAGTTCCCAGTTTCTACCGATTTAGCTGTTCTCTGTTCAGCAAATCTGTCTTCACAGTCTGCACAAACACTTTAGAGCGCTCCAAATCTGCTTGAATCCTTTGTAATTTTAACTGTATGCCATCTACCCCTGACTCCGCATCCTGTTGAGGCAGGGGAACCTCCACAGTAGAGGATTCAGATCCTAATTTAACCGTTACTTCTGCCATCTTAGCAAGACTTTGATCCCGCAAAATCGAATATACAGTTAACTGGTCGTGCGGATCAATCACTCTGCTCAAGTCTAAAATTGCCTGAAACCCACTAATTCCTGCTTCTGAAGCTTGGGGATAAGTTTGGGCCACATCAGGACGAGGAACATTCACCGGAATAGTTTTCAGCACTCTCCCCTGATGAATCACTTCAACCGCGATCGCGGGAGACATTTTCCCCAGAACCCAACCCCGAAACTCAACTGCCCCAGCATCAGTTTGAGTTCCTGTTTCTGGTGCATCGAGATTAAACGCCAGTAACCCTTGAGATTCTGCGAGGGGGACACTAAGCACTTCTACAAAGTCAATCATTTTTTTCCTTTCAGATTGCTGAATCCTGAGTTAATTGGTTCCTTAAGCGTAGGGCCGATGATTCCAGAGAGACGGAGGGTTTTACTGTTCAGTTGATACCACTGGGGGATGCCAGAGGGAGCGAGACTTTAGTACAAACCACAGAACAAACCACAGAGACAGAAGGCTTTAGACTTAAATTTACACCCTAAACTCATGGCGATGTTCCTAATGACTCGGACGCCAATTCTTGTCCTCCAATCTGATACCGCTGTCTTGACAAGCTCTGGTTAAATGCGGGCTGTAGTAAGGGTCATTCTCAATATATTTTCGCCAGCGGCTTTCGATCAGCTTCGATTCCTTCCTCAGCCGCTCTTTCTTTTCAGGCGAGTCTTCGTAACCCCGGCTTTTAGATTCGTGGTGGTAGAGAACTACATGAGGCAGGTAAATATTTCGGTACCCTTTCTCTAGCATTTTCAAACACAAATCCACATCATTGTACGCCACTGTTAGTTCTTCGTCAAACCCCCCAACACTTTCAAATACTTCGCGGCGACACATTAAACACGCAGCAGTTACGGCTGAAACATTATTCAGGCCTACCACATTCCCGAAATACCCTGGTATTGATCGCGGCATATGGTAATAGCTGTGACCGGCAACTCCGCCGCCGAGTCCCATCACCACTCCTGCGTGCTGAATTTTGTTATCTGAGTATATCAACAAATTGCCCACAGCCCCGATCGAGCTTCTCTGAGCTTGTTCAACCATCCCGTCAATCCAATCGGGAGTAATTACCTCTGTATCGTTATTCAAGAACAGCAAGTAATCTCCCTCCGCTTTGCTAGCAGCGTAGTTGTTAATCTTAGAGAAATTGAACGGAATATCGAGTCGATAACTTTTAAACCTCGCTGATTCCTTAGCCGTCCATTTAGCCAGAATTTCCGCCGTGTGTTGCTCTTGACTGCCGTTATCGATGACGATCACTTCGTAGTTGGGGTAGACGCTCTTAGTAAAGATAGACTCCAAGCAATTGTCCAAAACATCCCCTAAATCCCGCGTCGGAATAATGATGCTGACCCGCTTGTAATCTGCAATTTTGTAGCGTGGAATAAAGTGTCCCAAAAATTCGGGAACGCCTTCTATTTTCCCCGGTTCGCCCCTGCGTTCGATCGCCTCTTGCAAAGCTTTTTGCCCTGCGTCATAGGCATAGGGTTTAGCCTCTACACCGCCAGCCGCCGAACCTGCGTGCATTCTCCAGTGGTAAAGAATTTTAGGGATGTGAAATATTTTGTCAGTTTTTTCTGTAAACCTCAGAACCATATCGTAATCTTGAGCTCCTTCAAAGCCCGGTCTAAAACCGCCGATTTCATTGATTAGCGATCGCCTGTAAGTTCCCAAATGGCAAGTGTACATCCGAGATAAAAATGAATCCGGACTCCATTCTGGCTTGAAGAAAGGATTTATCAGTTCCTGATCTTGGTAAATCTTATCTTCATCTGAATAAATCATGTCCGCTTCCGGGTGCCGGTTCAGCAGCAGCACCACTTCATACAACGCCTCTGGTGTCAGTGTATCGTCGTGGTCTAATAAAGATACAAATTCACCCGTAGCCAACTCCAAAGCAGAATTAGAACAGTGAGAAATGTGACCGTTTTTGGTTCTGTAAGCTACTTTTATCCGGCTATCTTTGGCTGCATATTCTTGCAAAATTTGCTTGACATGAGGCGCGGTTGATGCGTCATCCGCAATGCACAATTCCCAATAAGGATATATCTGATTTAGAACTGATTCTATTGCTTCCTGCAAATAATTTTCTGGCGTATTGTAAGCCGGCATGACAATACTAATCAGCGGCTTGTAGTTAAAGATTTCTAATATTTCCGCCATTTTCCGCAAGTCAGCTTCTCTGGGGCTGTTCTTAGCGCGCCACTTGGTGTAAGCTGGGTCTTGACCGAGGAATAGCGAATCTCGCAAGTTTTGATAATCCAAACCAAAAAGTTTCGGATCGAGTTTGCTCGCCGTCTGATAAGCTTCCAGAGCTTCCGAAAGCTTGTCTTGTTTAGCTAAAGTTTTTGCTAAATTGTGGTACGACCAGCCAAAGTCAGGAGCAACCTCGATCGCTTTCCGATAAGCAGCAACAGCTTCATCAAGCCGACCTTCTTGTTGATATACATCCGCTAAGTTGTGGTGGGACCAAACAAAATTTGGATTCAGTTCTGCCGCTTTCTGATAGCTTTTAATAGACTCATCAACTTTACCGATCCATTTCAGGACATCGCCTAAATTGTGATGACTTCCAAAGTAATTGGGATTAATTGAAATTGCTTTGCTGTAGGCAGCCACAGCCTCGGCAAATTTACCTTCTTCTTGTAGAGAAGTCCCCAATTCGTGGTACTCCGCAGCTATCCCAGGGGTGTGTTCGATCGCATTTCCAGAGTGTCCGCCAACAGCGCGATCGCTCTTTTCCGCCGCCCTACTTACACCCTTTTTTTTTAGTACCTCTTCTAACCGCCCAGAAATAGCCTTGTCGTCCGGCCGAATCTGCAACGCCATCTGATAAAAGACGATCGCCCCATCCGGCCAATTCTTCCGCACCAAAGCATCAGCCAACCCAACATAAAGGTCAGCATCATTCGGCGCAATCTCCAGCGCCTTGTGATACAACTGCACGTCATCAGGATTCTCCTGAATCGCCCGCCTATATAAACGCATCGCCTCGTTCAAATCCCACTGCGATCGCATCCTCACAGCATCAGCCAACTTTTGGGACAGCCACGGCAAATCCGCCTGAATCTCCGCAGCGCGGCGGTAAGCGGCGATCGACTCATCCCACCGTTCCAACTTCTCAAAAGCCGTTCCCATGTTGTAATAAGTCCACGGAAAATCAGGATTTAACTCGGCCGCGCGTCGGTAAACATCGATCGCCTCCTCCCACCTTTCCATTTCTAGCAGCACGTCGCCTAATTTGCTCTGCGACCAGAAGAAATTCGGATTAACTTCGTTAGCACGCCGGTAGGCAACAACCGCCTCATGCCACCGTTCCAAATTCACCAGCGCTTCTGCTAAATTGTTGTGCGCCCAAAAATGGTCAGGATTGAGTTCGATCGACCTTTGGTAAGCCGAAATTGCCTCATCCCACCTTCCCAGTTTAATCAGGGCGTCTGCTAAATAGTTGTGCGACCAACTGAAATCTGGATTTAATTCTGTTGCTTTCCTATAAGCATTTACCGCCTCATCCCACCGTTCCAGCTTCAGCAATACATCGGCTAAATTGTTGTGAGACCAGCTAAAATCTGGATTTAATTCGATCGCCTTGCGGTAGGCATTTACAGCTTCCTCCCACCGTTCCAACTTAACCAGCGACTCAGCTAAATTGTTGTGCGACCAAGAAAGATCGGGATTATTTCTAATAGCATTGCTGTAAGCATCTACCGCCGCTTCCCACTGTTCTTGACCCTTAAGAATTTCCCCCAATTCGTGATAAGCTGCGCCAGCATTTGGGTTCAACTCAACCGCGCGCCGGTAACACTCAATTCCCTTCTCTACCTTACCTTGCTCGATCAAAGTTTTGGCTAAATTCTCGTGTTCCTCAGCGGTGCCCGACTTGGGATCGATCGCCAATGCTCGATACCAAGCCTCAGCCGCCTCTTCCGACTTGCCTAACTGAGTTAACAGTTTTGCAAAATTGCGGAAAGCACCGGCAAAATCCGGCTTCAGGGCGATCGCCTTTTCGTAAGCAGAAACCGCTTGCTGCCACTGTTCTTGCTGCGCGCAAATGCTGCCGTAATTAGCGTAAGCTTCGGCAAAATTTGGGTTAATTTCTATTGCTTTGACATAGCAACTTTTAGCTTCATCAATTTTGCCACCCGCTTGTAGCGCGTTGCCCAGCATTTTGTAAAGGGGCGCTTCCGGCTTTATTTGTAGCGCTTTTTTGCAAGCAGAAATTGCCTGTTCCAATTTGCCTTGAGCAAAATAGCCTTCTGCCAATATTTTGTATGCTTCTGGATCTTCTATATTAATTGTAGAATTAACTGCCTGCTGAACTGGCGGCTTAACTGGCTGCTGCACTGGTGGCTTAACTGCGGTGGCTGCGGGCTGCTGATTGACTGCACCGTTTTTCGCAGTGGCACCCGCCAAAGTTTGCTGTCCCTCGCTGCCATTTCTCGCATTAGCTGCGTTCAGTTCAATAGCTTTGCGATAATATGCTGTCGCTTCCTCTAACTTGCCTTGTTTTTTTAGCGCTTCGCCCAAATTTTGGTAAGCAGTCGCCACATTAGGATTTAATTTTATGGCGCGATCGTAACAAGCGATCGCTTCGGGGAATTTTTCCTGCCGAAAAAAAGCGTCGCCCATATTCAAGTGTTCCCCAGGCGCTACTTTTTCCGGTTCCAAACTAAATGCTTGATACCAGCACTGCTGGGCTTCTTCCGGTTTGCTAATTTGTCCGAATACTTTTGCTAAATTCCGGTAAACTCCCGCGAAATTCGGCTTAATCGCGATCGCCTTTTGATAAAATCCGATCGCCTCCTGCCATTTTTGCTGCTGCGCGCCCAGGCTGCCCAAATTCGCATATACTTCCGCAAAATTCGGTTCTATTTCAATCGCTTTAGCGTACCAGTGCCGCGCCTCTTCCATCCTGCCTTGAGCTTGCAGCGCGTTGCCCAAAGTCTTGTAAGCTGGTGCAAAATTGGGGTGAATCTTCAAAGCTTGCTCGCAGGATGCGATGGCTTCTTCTATTTTTCCTTGGGATAAGTATGTTTCTCCCTGTTGGTTAAATTGAACCGCTGTTGATTCTGTATTCACTGTTGATGGCATATGGGCGGCGGCTCCAGAGGCAGGAATTAAATAGGGTAGTCAAAACGTTTCACAATTATACTCGCGTTTGACACTCACAGTAACGGGCTTGTTCCCCGAATTCTTAATTTTTTTGACTCCCGGTGCTGGCGAGGAACCGGGATTCTCGGCTAATTTTTTGATTTTACGGCTAAATATCTAAGAATCAGTACGGTTTCTGGCAGATTTGCGCGCCCGTTGGGACTCTTGTAGCTAAAGAGTCGATCGCCCGTGTTGTAAAGACAAGTAAACACGGCAGGTTCTTGCTGGTGGGATGCTGTGTTGTGGACGCGGCAAAGAAGATTGCACCCTTTTTTATAGGCTTTTTACGGGCGGGCTAGAAGCCCAACCCCTACTTCCCACAACACAACAAATTCACTGTTTGTGGAACAGGCCAGAAAGCGTGTTTTTGAGAATGGTGCAAAATGTGCGATCGAACCCAAATTAGAATAGCCTTTTTAGCAAAAAACGATCGCCCTTTTGGGAGAAAGCGATCGCCCTTTTTTTTCAACCATTAGTTAACAACTATTAGCAATTACTAATTAAGCTGCTGCGTCTGCCTCTTCTTCTGCATCTTCGGCTTCAGAACCTGCTTGAATTCCTAGCACGGTAACAACCACCTGATCTGGTTCGCCGAGAGCTACCACTCCCGCAGGCAAAACTAATTCGTGAATGTGCAGCGCATCCCCAACCTTTAAATTAGAAATATCTACTTCAATTCCTTCAGGAATGCTGTCAGGTTTGCACTTAACTGCGAGTTGCGTCAGCACGGTATCCAAGATGCCGCCTTCTAACTTGACGCCGACAGCTTCGCCGACAAAATTCAGCGACACTTCAACTTCCAGACTGTCTTGAGTTGCCACGGAGAAAAAGCTCAGGTGGTAAGGATAGCCTTTCCAAGGATGAACTTGAACTTCCCGGAGCAAGGTTTTTCCGCTCCAAGACAGGTCGGGAATGCTGAGGTCAATTAGGGCATTGTTG
Organism: Microcoleus sp. K1-B1; assembly: GCF_036704705.1. Lineage (NCBI taxonomy): Bacteria > Bacillati > Cyanobacteriota > Cyanophyceae > Oscillatoriales > Microcoleaceae > Microcoleus > Microcoleus sp. K1-B1. The sequence goes on from NZ_JAUBSH010000021.1 coordinate 31,509, forward strand.
ACTACGTGCTTTTTGAGCAGGTGTTCAACTGTTTTGGCTTTGATGGTAAGGGAAATGGATTCAGAGCCTTTGTGGCCGTAGAGGACGGCGGGAATCAATCCAGAGCGGCGGAGGGCGTTAGGTTTGCTACCTTCTGCCCGCTTTTGACATTCTACTGCGAGTTCCATTTTCTGACTTTCTGTTGATTGTTTTCACATTTTACCAGAATTGTGATATTGCGATCGCGCTTAATTAAACGACCCGCTGAAGATACTGATAATCTTCGTTTTCAACACATTTTAGCAAGTCCAGCAATTTCCTCAAACGGTAGGTTGCTGTTTGATACTCTTCTTTGAGGGGGGAATCTCCCAGCTTGGTGAGGACGGTATCGCTTTCGCAGATAATTGCATCGCGGAAAAAATTTCTGAGCTTCTGGCGAATATCTCGATCTAACTCAACTACAGGTAGCTTCTCCTCTTCTTCATCTATCAAAATATTTCTGGGGACAGATTTGCCGATTTTGGAAAATTCTGATTTGACCAACCACTCGTAAACGTCTTCAGACATTTCGACATAGTGCGGTGGTCGAGCAGTTTTGAAGGCATAAAAAATAATATCTAACATTAGCTTTCCTCTTGACCTTCCTGATTCAACAACTCACTTTCTGGAAAATTTTCTACCCAAGCTACATCTGCTTTGTCGAATACAGCCTTAGCCGGTTGAGTATTTTTTCCTGTGGTAATAACTCCAATCACAGTTCCTTTTTGACATATTTCCTTAGCTTTTGTGGAATCTATTTTCTTAGTTTTCCAGGCTTTGATTTCAATATGCGGTTCATTCATTATTGTTTATATTTTTTTATAAATTAACGATTAAATTCGCTCTGCCAATTGCGGAGTAGCTGTTTAACTCGGGGAACATCCCAATCGTTGACTATCAAAATATCACCTTTGGGATTGTTTCCGGTTGTTCTCTTGGCTTGTATTCCTTCTTTTCCTAGCTCTATTATAACCCACCCAATCATGTCTCTGTGAACTTCTAGCCGTGCTATCAGTTCATCCTCGTCAGTCATTTACGTCAATACTCCGGACAGTTTTTGAGACCGAGGCTGAAACCCTCATTCTACCGTTAGCATTTGACCTCACTGAGAAGGCTGAAACCCGCATTCTGCCGTTAGTGATTGAAAACTGTCCGGACTATTGTTACGTAACTCCTTGTAAATAAGGATGCACTTGACCTCGCCGCGGATCAAGTGCACTAATCTCCTGGAACCTTGAGCTAGGTGGGTCGCGGCGAGGCTGGCAACAGCTTCGAGTATTATGGATCGAGACCCAACATTATATTTTACCTCACAACGTTAAGCTGGTGCTGCTACTGGCGTACCGTCAGCAGAGAGCAAAGCGCGTTTCGGGCCGTGAATCGGGTCTTCTACAATAATAGTTTGGTCGCGGCTCGCACCGAGAGAAACAATTGCGATCGGCACTTCCATCAAATCTGCCAAAAACTTCAGATAATTCAAAGCTTGCTGAGGCAAATCTTCCAAATTCCGGCACTCTTCCGTAGACTGTTTCCAACCGGGAAGGGTTTCGTAAATAGGTTGGCACCGAGCAAAGATTCGGGAACTTTTCGGGAAATCAACACATTTTTCGCCGTCAATTTCGTAAGCAACGCAAACTTTTATTTCTTCTAATTCATCCAACACATCTAGTTTGGTAATTGCCAGACAGTCAAGGCCGTTGATACGGACTGCGTAGCGGCCGATTACAGCGTCGAACCAACCGCAGCGGCGTTTGCGGCCGGTTGTTGTGCCGAATTCTGCACCTCGATCGCCCAAAATTGTTCCTATTCCATCTACCATTTCCGTAGGGAAGGGGCCTTCTCCGACGCGGGTTGTATAAGCTTTTGCTACGCCAATTACGCGATCGATCGCTGTTGGGCCGACTCCGGTGCCTACACAAGCCCCACCAGCGATGGGATTGCTGGAAGTAACGTAAGGATAAGTGCCGTGGTCTAAGTCTAATAAAGTGCCTTGCGCGCCTTCAAACAGAATATTTTTCCGCTTGTGAATTCCCTCATAAATCTTCAGGGAACTATCAACTACGTGCGGCCGCAAACGTTCGGCATAAACTCGATATTCATCAATTACATCTTGCGGATTTAAAGGCGGCAAATTGTAGAGTTTTTCGAGAAGGACATTTTTACAATTAATCGTCCATTCCAATTGTTCTTGCAACCCGTCCAAGTCCATTAAATCGAGCATCCGAATGCCGGTACGTTCCGACTTGTCGGCGTAAGTAGGGCCAATGCCGCGTCCCGTCGTCCCGATTTTATAATTTCCCCGCTGCGTTTCCGATGCTACATCAATTAATCGATGATAGGGCATCGTGACGTGAGCCGTCTCCGAAATCATCAGCGAGGCTGTCGAAATATTCAGTGCCTCTAGCTGATCTAACTCTGCAATTAAAACTTTAGGGTCGATCACCGTACCGCAGCCGATGATACACTCTTTATCAGGGTAGAGAATCCCGGACGGAATTAAGTGTAGTTTGAAAGTCTGACCGTTTACTACCACGGTGTGACCGGCGTTGACGCCCCCTTGGTACCGGACAACGATATCTGCGGATTTGCTGAGCAAATCGGTAATTTTGCCTTTTCCTTCATCGCCCCACTGGGCGCCGATCACAACTACGTTAGCCAAGGGTTTCTCGCGTTCAGTTCAGGTTGACACAATCTCCGATTATGTATGAATGCGTCCTAAATGTCAAATAAATTTTTGTTACAATTGAGAGACTTGAGGCTGTATTGCTCTCAAAAACAAACTTCCAGCCCTATCGGGGGACTTGGGAAGGGAGAGTAGGAGAGGGGAAGAATGGGTGAGGATTTGACGAGTTTTTAGGGGAATCCCATGTGCAGCTTAAATGTGGAAGAGTTTACCTGCTGGAGGTTGTTGGCTAGTATTTGGGAAAACCCGGTTTCTGGCCACTGATGCGTATAGGACTAAATTACAAATTCTTCAATTCTTCAATCCTTCAATTCTTCAATCCTTCAATTCTTCAATTCTTTCAATCTAAAATCTAAAATCTAAAATCTAAAATCGCATGACTTTACACGCTGAGTTGCACCGCCATCTGGGTGGTTCTGTCGTTCCTAGGGTGCTGTGGCGGTATTTCGATCGCCACAATGCTGAGATGGTTAATCGATTTCAAGAATACTCGGAGTTTGAGGAGTTTTACACTCGTCCGCGCAATACTCTCAATGAGTATTTGGAACTGCACACACTGGTAGAAAGCGTTCAAACTGTTGAAACTTTGCCTTATTTCATCTATCGGTTGATGCGGGGCGCTTACGTGTTTGAAAATCTGGCTTATTTGGAGTTGCGCTATACGCCTTATTTGCGGACTCCAGAACATTTGGATCAGTCAGAACGCATTGATTTGATGGCAGAAATTGTCAAGGTTGTGGGCAAGGCAAGTCAAATTAGCGATTGTCCGATTGTTACTAGCCAAATTTTGTGTATGCACTCGCGTTTGCCTTATGAAGTGAATCGGGCGATCGTAGATTTGGCGGCCGGGATGGGAGAATATGTTTGTGCGATCGATATAGCTGGCGGCGATGATTGTATTGGCGAGCGTTTGGAGGAGTTTGTCGGATTGTACCAGTACGCGAGGTCAATCGGCATCAAAACTACCGGCCACCTCTATGAAACTACGTCTGGTTGTTATCCCGAACTTCTGCCTTATCTGATGCGTATCGGCCACGGGATTCAAATTCCGTTAAAATATCCCGAATTGCTGCCAGAAGTCGCGCGCAGGGGTCAATGCTTGGAAGTTTGCCCGACTACCTATCTTAAAACGGGGACGTTGCAGGATATGCGCGAATTGAAGGTTGTGTTCGATCGATGTTTTGAAGCTGGTGTCGATATTGCCATTTGTACCGACAACGCGGGATTGCACAACGTGCGGCTGCCTTTTGAATACGAGAATTTATTGACTCTGGATATCATTGATTTTCGGCAGTTGCAAGCGTGTCAAGAGGCCGCTTTTCGCCATGCTTTCGCGTGGCCCTACGAAGAAAGACCTGTGAAAATGCTGACCGGTTTGTTGCAGCATGAGTCTGTCGGTGCGATCGTTAATTAGCTAGTTTTTGTCATTAAACATCAAGTTTTTACGTTTCTTAAAAACCCGGTTTTTTATGTTAATTAATGAACCGGTTTTTTATCTGATATCTCTGCCGCTAGGAAAGCCATCGCCAAGATTTAGGATTGCGGCAGTGATTTTATTTCATTTGTAAATGATATTTTTTTTTACTAACCGCAGAGGGCGCAGAGGGCGCAGAGGAGATAGAAAAGATAGAAAGAGGGAGAGGTGTTTTGTAAAATTATAATAAGCGTCGGGCGATCGGCAATCGGTAACAAGTTATAGTTTGGAGGCAGAATCATCAATATAAAAAGATAAAAAAACATGACAAATATGGACGCTTACTGGATGCCGTTCACCGCCAACCGACAGTTTAAAGCGAATCCGCGAATGTTGGTTTCTGCCAAAGATATGCACTTTACAAGCGATGATAACCGCTCAATTTTGGATGGTACTGCGGGGCTGTGGTGCGTGAATGCAGGACACGCCCGCGAGACAATTGCCGAAGCAGTTAAACAGCAGGTTTTGCGTTTGGATTACTCCCCGGCTTTTCAGATGGGACATCCGGGTGCTTTTGAATTGGCGGAACGTTTGGTAAAGATGATTCCGGGCAATTTCGATCGCGTTTTCTTTACTAATTCTGGTTCGGAATCTGTAGAAACTGCTTTAAAAATTGCGATTGCTTATCACCGGGTGAAAGGTGAAGGAACTCGCCAACGATTAATCGGTAGGGAACGCGGCTATCACGGCGTTGGTTTTGGGGGAATTTCTGTCGGCGGTATCGGTACAAACCGCAAGTTTTTTGGCAGTTTGCTCACGGGAGTAGATCATTTGCCTCACACTCACAATCTCGAACACAATGCTTTCAGCCGCAAACAACCGGAATGGGGAGCGCATTTGGCGGATGAATTGGAGCGGATTGTCGCTTTGCACGATGCGTCGAATATTGCAGCAGTAATTGTGGAACCAGTGGCTGGTTCTACAGGGGTTTTGATTCCCCCGAAAGGTTATTTGGAGCGGCTGCGGGCGATTTGCGACAAGTACGGAATTCTGCTGATTTTTGATGAGGTAATTACCGGGTTCGGGCGGCTAGGCTCTAGTTTTGCTACGGAATATTTTGGGGTGGTTCCCGATATTGTGACGGCGGCGAAAGGGATAACTAACGGTACGGTGCCGATGGGGGCGGTGTTTGTGAAAGAAGGTATTTATGATGCTTTTATGAATGGTCCTGAAAATGCGATCGAGCTTTTTCACGGCTATACTTATTCTGGTCATCCTCTGGCTTGTGCGGCTGCTTTGGCGACGCTGGATATTTATGAGGAAGAAAGGTTATTTGAACGGGCCGATAAGATGGCTGGTTACTGGGAAGATGCGGTGCATTCTTTGAAGGGGGTGCGGCACGTAATTGATGTTCGCAATCTGGGAATGGTGGCGGGTATTGAGTTGGAATCTATTGCTGGGAAGCCGGGGAAACGGGCTTTTGATTGTTTCTTGCAGTGCTATGAAAAAGGGTTGCTAATTCGCACGACTGGTGATATTATTGCTTTGTCGCCGCCGCTGATTATTGAGAAGGAACATATCGATCGCATTGTGGAAATTTTAACTGGGGTTTTGCAGGAAATGGAGTAAGATTAAAATGAGATTTTGCACCATTCTCGCTTAACAGGC